>CAYPJC010000239.1:0-4087 GCA_964410855.1 uncultured Flavobacteriales bacterium
ACAAAGTACTCTCCGTTTTTCCCTGTATAATTCATTCTTTCAATACAATTGATTCTATATTCCCTAACGCCCAAATAAACGCCCATTTCAATCCTACACTGAAGCTTCAGCATGACTTTAACACAGGTTATTTGTTAATAGTAAGCGGATTCAAGCTATTGTATAAGGCATTATTTAAGGCCGAAGTTTTGAAATCTTTGGGCTTTTTTATTCCATCTAAACCATTGTCTATAAGGAATTGCAAAATGGGTTTAACCTGCCTAGCATAAATTTCAACATTGGCCAATCGGTCAGAATCATCTCCAAAAGAAGGCCAAGAATAAGAACTAACAGAAGTCCTTATTTGTCGGGGAGTTAGTTGATATTCTTTAGGCACATAAGAATCATCTAAAAAAGCAGAATCATTTCTTTTGAAAATTGGTCGAGCATAATCCTCGTCTTTTCCAGTTGGAATACCTTGAATTCCTTTTACCACATGACTTTCTCCGGAAACATCGTATTTATCGGCAGAAATATCACAGATAACTGCATCCTTTGGTAAAATCTCCAATTGTTCTTTGTCAATAACGTGAAGGTGGTTCTTCCCTTCAGGACGATAAGTTGCGTCTATCAAAATATCGGTATTGGGTAAAATGTATTTATTCATAAAATCTCGATCCCCAGTTTCTCTAAAACCCAAAGCAACGACAGCAATTTTGCAATTGCCATTCTCTACCAATTCTTGTCGCAAACCTGTGTAACGAAAGTTAGCCAATGCGTTGATAGCATTTGCACCCACTTTACCAGTTCCCATTACAAAGGCCTTAATGTGTTCTCTGTAAGGTGAAAACCACTTGTCGTCTCCCCACGATTCTTTTAATGCTATGAGGCCAGCTTTCACTGCATTAAAACTTGTCGCTTTCAGGTCTTCTACTATTCTTCTGTTGGTAGCAGAATCTGTTAATTCATCCAAAGAAATCGTATGAATTTTACGATCTAAAAATAATTTATTTCTGACATCATGGGTGTTATAATGTAGAAATGCCAATAAGGTTTGACCTTCTTTCATCATATCAATTTCTCTTGCCGAGGGAGCAGTAATACAAACGATGTAATCGGAATTAGAAAAGACTTCCAACTTGGACTTAAAGGAAACATTCTCCACCTCATAATCTGATTTTGAAAATCCAATATCTTCACCATACCCATCTTCTAAGTGTAAAAGCACCTTATTTAATTTGGCAATAGACACTAATAACTGAGGGGGATATGATCGTCTAATGCCTTTGATCAAATCCATTTGAGGAAACCCAAAAATCTTCATAAGTTGTTTTTTGTTTATACTTTATGTTACCATGCTTACCCTACTTTAACGATAAGCTCAGATGCATCGTAACCTTCTTCATAACCTGTTGTTTTAGAATTGCTATTGATGCTTGCTAAAATACTTGAGTGTGTTGCAGAGTCCGAAATTAACGAACCACAGGCAAACTAGTGCTACATATTTTCTGAAATGAATGAAGAAACTGTTGTTAACCAATATTTTATATTTCATTTAAATATTTCTCAAAAGCAACATCTAATTCATCTTGCAGTTCTTGATTTTGAGGATCTTTCATCACTTCTTTCATTATTTCTGCTACCTCAGGCTTGTCGTTATAGTATAAATCAATTAACACATCAAATGGAATTAGATACATTACAAGTCCTAGAATTCCAATAATTATTCCCCTAGAATAAATTCTTTTATAAAAATTAGATTCCCTCCCTCTGTTTATAGCAAAAGTAACTACAAGTATAGTAGACAATAAGTATAAGCCTGGTTTTAGCAGATTATTACTACCCGGCCAAATTTCTATTTTAAATAGAATTCCAATAACGATAGTCGAAAGGGCAATTCCTAAACCAATTGAACCAATAATACTTTTTGCAGTAGTTTTTTTGTAGGATATTTTTTTAAAGATATCTTTTAATCTAATGTCATTAAATAAAAGAATTCCAAAATAAAAATAGATAATCGATAATGAAGAAAGGCTTAGTATTATTAAAATTGTATTCCCTGGAACCTCAAAAATCTTCAGTATGATTCCAATAAATACTGTAAATAATAAATATAATTCAGCTTTTTTCATATTCATATAATATTGGCCAACGTTTTGCTTATGTGGCATATAATACAGGGGTTGTTTAAAATTCGAAGTTAGTAAAAAAGCGATAAAAGACTAATAATCAGCTAGGATATTTAGGAATTTTTTAGCATTATTGTATTAATTTGTATTTTTGATATAATAAATTATCCAAAAAAATTATGAAAAAAAACAAATTAATTATAGCAGCTGTATTTCTTATTGGAATAACTATTCAAAGTTGTTCGAAAGACGAGTCGCTAACACCTAATGAGGAATCTTCAGCCGTAATTACCAATCTTCCTAATGCCAATGGTCTGGTAGTTTCACAAAGGCAAAGAGCTGTAGTCACATATGTTGGAGCAACTTGGTGTCCGCCTTGTGGAGCATACGGAGACCCAGCCAAAATAAGCATGGAAAGCACTCATGGTAGTGATGTTGTAATTTTGAACGTTCAGTTTGGCGATGCAATAAGTCAGCAAGGAGCATTTGGCCCTAATTTTGGTCTAGTATTTCAAACGTCAGTAAATACTAATGGCATCCCTCATGCTTATTGGTCAGGTGCAAATTTCGCAATGGTTGATAGAGGTTTCTATACTTCTGCAAGTGCTAATAATTCAGCTGCTGATAGAGATATTAATTCGATCAAAGGCGATACTCCAAATGTTGGTATAGCTGCTAAAGCGACAATTGTAGATAATTCAGTTAATGTTGAAACACTAACTAAATTTTACAAAGCCGCTGCAGGCCTTTACATTGGAGTTTATCTTTTAGAGGATGGAGTAGAAGCGTCGCAGTCAATTTCAAATTCGCCAAATGCAATAACATCTCATGAAAACGTAGTCAGAGCTGCTGCATTTATGGGTAACAGTCTAGGTGTTGAGTCAATAGGAACATCTTTCACTGCAGACCAGGAAGTTTTAGGTAGTTATACAATTAAAATACCCAATACTGTATTGGATAGAACTAAATTGCAAGTAGCTGTAGTAGCATGGGAAACTAACCAAGCTAACGGAATTTCAAACGCTATCTTGATTGACGTAAAATAAAAAATCAAGCTATAAAAAAGGGAATAAACAAAATAACCTTTAGGGCATATGGCCCTAAAGGTTATTTTAGTTATATACAACAAGTGTTCATTAAAGCAATTATTTTTTTCCATCTACTCCAAAGATATAGTCTACTTTCCCAGGATTAGTTTTATCATTCGGATTTATGAATTGAATAATTAGTGTTACTTTCGAAAAAACGAAATACTTCACCATCAATCTATCCTCTATGCCCTACGAAGATGTGTTTGTTCTTTTCTGGGAACAGGTAAAAATAAGCGCCCAAGAAGGCCGCTTTGCCAAATTAACCATGGCAAAGACCATTGGTAAACCTAACTTGAGAAATATATTTCTCAGACCAGTCTATTCTGAAGATGGCTTTAAGGTGTTACTAAAATTACGCTACAGATCTCGAGATACCGAGGACAAGGAAGATGAACTTACATTAGATGAGGCTTTGGTGGTCTTGAAATCACATCTCAGAAAGCCTTTTTACTCGGTTCTGTTATTTACCACAACAGAGGATGTTACTTTCAAAATCAATAAAAAGGGTGCTGGCAGCATTGCCAAGTATTCCCCCACATTTAGTGAGGTTACCGAAGCTCAGAGTGATATAGAATAGCAAGAGGGTAAGCATTGATTATTAATAACTTACTTTATATGTCTTAGGCCGTCATACACCACAATGCCAACAGCATTTGCCAAGTTTAAGCTTCTAACATGATTGCTGTAAATGGGGATTTTATAAACTTTATCTGAGTTTTCAGCGATTATACTTTTTGACAAACCAACAGACTCTTTTCCAAAAATGAGAAACAGATCATCCTTGTAGTCAATGGAATAATAATCCTGTTCCCCATAGCTTGAGAGATAGACCATATTTTTATCCTTATTTATGGAGAAAAACTCCTCCACACTCTCATAAATATTTAC
>CAYPJC010000240.1:0-4083 GCA_964410855.1 uncultured Flavobacteriales bacterium
AATTAAAATTGCTTTCGTTTTAGGACTAATATTTTTTTCAAAATCTTCAATAGGAGGCAATGCAAAGCCTGATTCAATTGAAGAGTTAATAGGAATTACTTTAACTCCTGTTGCCTCGGCAAATCCATTGTAATTGGCATAAAAAGGCTCTGGAATAATTACTTCATCCCCGTGGTTTAAACAAGCGGTAAATGCAAATGAAAGAGCTTCAGATCCTCCTGTTGTGATCAAAATGTCCTCAAAAGTAATTCCTGGACTTATATTGTCATAGTAAGCAGAAAGCTTTTTTCGGTACGACTCATTACCTGCAGAGTGACTATACTCAAGAACTTCTAAATCGATATTTTTTATAGCATCTATGGCTTCCTTTGGGGTTTCAATGTCAGGTTGTCCTATATTTAAATGAATGACTTCAACTCCTTTTGATTTAGCTATATCCGCAAAAGGAACAAGTTTTCGAATAGGTGATTCTGGCATATTTAATCCACGGGTAGAAATGATAGGCATAAAAAATAGTTTTTCAATTCAAAAGACAAAAGTCGTTATTAGATTTAAATGTTGGCTTAATTATTTAATGGATTTGTTTTAGGAAGTAAAAATTGATACTTAATGAAGTATCTCCAAGTTATTATTTAGCGCTAAAAGTGGTAACAAAAAGTATAACTTTATTTAAATCAGATGATTTGAATTCATTTGCAAATACAAGCATTTTTGGGAATGTTTTTTTGAATTTAGCACATGGAAACACTTGCGGATTTAAGGTAATACAAGAACTAATTGAAAAAAATGATCATAGAGATGTCTATACAATCTTTCACGGACTATTTACATATTCTGCAATATTAGAATGCATAGTTAAAGCAAAAGAAAACAACCTGTTTAAGGCAACTGATGAGAAAGAGGCTCTAAGTAGAATTACCTTTACTCTACATCGTTATAAGTCTGATTTACAAACTGTTTTAAAGCTAGAGAAGTTTGTGACTGAAGAAGGTAAACAATGGGTTAATAAATTCAAGAAATTCTACAATGAAATATGTCTTAAATATGCAGATGATATTAAATACATAAAGATGACTAATCAGCCCTACAATTTTTCTCTGGCAACATATTTACAAGATAACAAGCTTTAATTGTTTAAGTATAGTTTCTCATTTATTTCTTCCATCAATCTAATAACTTGAGTGGGATAGACTTCATGGAAATATTCGATATAGTTGTCTTCATGTTTGTAGCCTTTTGATATTAGCTGATATGCTTTATTTGCTGAGGTTAAAGCTGAATCCAACTCATCTTTCTTCGTATAGGCAATAGATTTATAAAAATATGCTTCCGTATTATTTGCATAGTTTGCGATTGCTAAATCATAATTATTTATTGCTTCTTGATACATTTTTTTCTTTAAGTAGGCATTACCTCTTTCTACAAAAGCGTAGACATCAACCCACTTTTCTCCCGACTCATTAGTTACATAGTTAATGTAAATATCAAATTCATCTATTGCGCCTTGAAACCTGTCCATTTTAAGCAATGCCAGACCTTTTAAATAATTTACATTCTCCCCAAATACTGGATCAGAAAAGTTTGGAGTTAATTGGTCATAATCATTTAGTATTTTATATGCTCTTTTATAATCTCTGTAATAATAGAGAAGAACCCATCCATAATATTCTTTATACTTAATGTCTAAGCTGATTGCATTTTCTAAAGCATTAATGGCTAAAGCATAGTTTCCATTCTTTGTATTCTGAACTGAAAATGCTCTATAGTCATTCCCTGTTAATTTATAGCGACTGTTTAAGGCTGATTTCGAAATTTGAGGGCCTAGTTCATTGAATCCATATAAAGTTAACCCAAATCCAACCGTGCCTAATATTAATTTCTGAGTTTTAGGAATTGATATTAATACTACTAATAGAACGATAAATAAAGTCATCGCAATAAGAGAAATAAATTGAATAGATTTTAAGATTTTTTTCATTTAGGTGAAATTTCAATTACCTTATTATTTTTCAATCTGAAGGCATAGAATTTAAATATGTTAATTGTTTTATTATTTAAGTTAACCGGAGGATTCCATTTATGATACTTGTCAATCATTTCTACAAATTGATTTGTTATTTTTTTTTGAATAGAAATGCTCTCATAATTAAAGTTGTAGGATTTTACTTTGTAATTACCCGCTACTCCGTCACAATTGATCATAAACTGAATTCTAATTATAATATTTCTCTCAACATAAATATTCGTGGTGTTAAATTCTGTTTGAATATATTCTTTGAAATGAAAAAAATCTTCTTGATAATACTCCTGAGCAGCATAATAGGGATAAGTTTTCCCTAAACCACATAAATGAAAATCTGGAATACTTCTTTTTCTGTGGATATATATAAAGAAAACGAAGAATGCTAGCACTATTAATGACAATAAAGAGAGAACTATTCTACTGTATGTTTTCATGTGTTTTGAAAATGGTGCTCAATTTTATCAACTGGTCTGGATTGAAGAATGATCAGTTCCTTTTATATTAAGCGGACATCTCAATTGATAAAAAATCTATGAAGTAAAAAATTCACGTAGTAACTTAATTGCATGAAACTACTTAAAATTTAGACATAACAAATGCCGATGGCGCCATTTATAGAAAGTTGGTTTTGATGCTCCATGTTCTCGGGATATCGTTTCTACATCTTTGCCTAAATCAAATTCTTTAATAATTTTGGCAATTTGCGTTGGAAAAAATTTGCTCTTTCTCATATTACAGTTTTTAAAATTAGAAATTCTACTTTTAAACTGTACTAATTTTTGGGGAGCTTACAGCCTAGTTGTGCAAGAGCATTCACTGTAGCTAAAAACAAAGAAATACAAAGGATGCTATGTTTAAAGAAACGTTTCACGAGCTATTCTACGAATTCGTTCAGTGCCTCAAATAACTCTTTAAGGGGCAAGCCCATTACATTGTAATAAGAACCCTCAATCTTTTCAACTCCTATGAATCCAATCCATTCTTGAATCCCATAAGCTCCTGCTTTATCGAATGGTTGATAGTTTGAAATGTAATAATCAATTTCTTCTTCACTGAGGGGTTTCATAAAAACACTCGTTTTAACTGAAAAGCTTTCGCTTTTATTTTTCTTCAATAAGGTAACTCCACTAATTACTTCGTGTTTTTGACCAGATAGTTGATGGAGCATTTTTTTGGCCTCTTCTGCATTTTTAGCTTTACCTAGGATTTGGTCATTAAGAATTACAACTGTATCTGACGTTATTACCAAGTCATTTAAACCAAGATCATTCTCGAATGCCTTGGATTTTTCCTTGCTTAAGTATTCAGCAACTAAATCAAGGGATAAATTATTCGGAAAATGTTCCTCTATGGGTCTTACCTTCTGAGTAAAATCCAATTCTAATTGAGCCAATAATTCTTTTCTACGGGGAGATTGTGAACCTAAGATAAGGTTATAGTCTTTTAACGGAGCGAGTTTAGAAAAAGTCATTTTACAATAAATAAATAAGAATGGTATAAAGTATTCCGAAGAGCATGGTCAGTTTTAAGACTTGGCTTGTTATGAAAAAATCGCTCTTTTTGCTTGCTTTTGACGTCCTGTAAATAGAATAAGCAATAGGGAAGCTAACTAAAATTAAAAAGTATAGCAACGATACCCAATCTCTTGCTAGGTATTGCATCATCTCTAAAATTCCGAGTAAACTCAGGGTGATTATTAAAATTCCGTTGCTTAATTTTTTGGCAGCTGGTATTCCATGTTTTATTGGTAATGTGGTACAATGAAATGCTTTGTCGCCTTCAATGTCTTCACAATCTTTAATTATTTCTCTGGACACCGTAATTAGAAAAGCAAATATGCTATAGCCAACTACCCAATAGAGTAAGTATTTTATGCTAAATAGCAGTGAACCAAGGCTGTCGATGGTGTATTCGTTTAAAGTTGCATTGCTGATTTCTTTAATTTTATCAAACAGAACGGCAACCTCGTAATAGCCGGCTGTAAAGGGAACTAAAGCGGTTAGTCCCCCAATAATAATATTTCCAATGCCTGCGGCGTTTTCATTAGTCGACAGTATTTT
>CAYPJC010000241.1:0-3732 GCA_964410855.1 uncultured Flavobacteriales bacterium
AGCTTAGACCTATATGTGTAGAAGAATCAATAGTAGATGATAAGACGTTATTATGTACTTTAGGGGGAGGAGGGTAGCTCTCAATTTCCCAAAACTCTTTCAAACTTTGGCCATATTGTAGTAACCATCGCTTTGTATCCTTAGTGCTTGAGGGTGAAAATCCTAACCTTATAATGTCTTGCCAAATGTAGGCACAAATAATTTGGTCACCCATGCTTGGTCACCTTAAGGTATTCTAGAACAGGTTCTAAATTTTTCACATAAGAGTATTCAGCCGTATTTTCTTCTTCGGCAAGTTCTCGCATAAAATCAAGATCAGACTCTATCTCTTCAATAGCTAATGAGCGTTGTAAATCTTCTTCTAAAATAAAGACTTGAAACAGTTGTCTTAATTGGGTCCATTTAGACAGGTAGTTTGTCAGTTGATCTTTCTGAATCCACCAGATCATTTGCTTATCTGCAAAATAATCTCTTCGAAGGTTGAGTTCTTGAAGTTGACCGGCAGGGAAGTCACCACTAAATGCAAAAGAAAATATATCTATATTTTGTTTGCTTATTTGTTCAATAATCTGTTGTAAAAGTGAGCTGTTATCTTTATGGTTGATAGTAGAATGTAGCCAAATCTGGTACTCATAGCTATTTGATTTTGCCTCTAGATAAGATCTAACAATATCTGCAACGTGCTTGTTTTCGTAAGCAATAATTACTCTGTCTGCTCTTTGTTTTGAGAGTAAAGCACTAGAAATTATATCCAGAATTTCAGTGATATTTAATTCTATAGGCGACTCAATATGAGCCATTAATTCATTTTTCCAATTAGGTCTGGATACATCAATATCCAACCCCGCTTGACTGATATTTCTTTGCTCTGCATATTGCTGTAAAAATAAAGTTTCTGGCGATTCAGGAGCCAGCTGAGTAAGAGAATCTTTAATTATCGGGTTTAGCGATGCATTCCATTTACTTTCATTTTGTGGCATATGAAGAATAATCCAGTTTCCGAAAATAGCTATTCTCGCTGTTTCATTGTCCCCTGGAAGAGCGATGTAGCTTGTTTCTAATAAACTGTTTTTTTGTACACTTTGTAGCAGAATATTTTCAGGACGTTGGCTAAAGGCAAAAAAATCACAGTTAACTTTTTCTATCGCTAATAAAAAAGCTTTAGCATTAGATTGAGTCTGTTTTTTCTCGGCCAAAAAGTAATCCAGAAGTCGTATTGCTTGTCGAGGGATGCCCCCTGAAAATGTAGCTAGTAGAGGGATTTCTTGTTTATAGCTATCTGCATAAGTACCCAGTCTTCGAGTTAGTACCTTTTCAATCCATGTTTTTTTTGAGGCTGGAATAAAGATTCTTTGGGTGTTTTGCATCCAAGGGTCATTCCAAAAAAGGTGGACTGCATTAACCTCAAATAAAGTTTTGTAATTGGACAGGGATTGAAGAGCTTCTGATAAAGAGAAGTAGGCTGCTGTATCAGGTTTAAACTTATCGACACCTGAAGCAAAAATAAAGATGTTTGAACCTTTACTGACCTCAATATGATGGATTATTTTAGCAAACAGCTTGGGGAGAAAGGCTAGGATTACTTCAAGTTGCCGATTAAAGGCTGTGTTTTTTGCAAGTGATTGGCTAGAAAACATCTCTAAGCGTATTTTAGATATTGAATCAAGCCATTCTTCGGGGGTATTACCCAAAATGACTTTTATATCAGCTGGAATTTCTGCAATATGAATGAGTTGGTGTTTAGCTAAATATCGAAACAGTTCAGAAAAAATGATAGACCAACTATCAATTGGAGATAAATTTAGGCTCTCTTTATCAAAATAAAACGTTAGATCTGGTTTTATTTGAGATTGATAAAGTGAGTAGTCAATTAAGGTGGTTTTGCCGCAACCAATTTGTCCGCCCAGTAACGCGGGTTTATCACTGTTGCTTAACCAGTTTTGAAGGGTGTGTTTTGCTTCAAAATCTGGCTCAATATAGAGTAGCTGAAACTCTTGTTCTGATGAGAGCGCGATGCCCTCATCAACATTGATGCCAAAGGTATTTCTTTCCATTAACCTCGTCCTTGTTTTCTCATATTTTCAACGGCTTTGATAAAATCAGGTTTTTCAGCATCCTTTTGCCATTCAGACCAAAAATCAATGGTTGCGCTTAATGGTTTTTCGGTAGGTTCGGTGATTTTAATTCGGCTGGGTAAAAGTACTGAGTCTCCCACGACTAAAGCCTCTCCAATATCCATGATAGGTAGAACATCTAATAGGCTTTCAAGGCTCTCGGGCATCAGTTTCTTGACTGTTGCTTGGTCGCTTCCATTGGTTAGCCTTAGTGCAATTACATTATTACATTGACTTAATACGGTACTGCTGACATCAGAGGGGCGTTGACTAACAATTAACAGGGCTACCCCATATTTCCTGCCTTCTTTGGCAATTTTCTCAAAAGATTCAATAGCTCTTTGTTCAACGGGGTTTTTACCTTCTTTTTTAGGGAGATATAAGTGAGCCTCATCACAAACCATGACTAGTGGGCGGCGTTTTTCATGATCGGTCCAAAATTGAACCTGATAAATAATCCTGGCAACTAAACCAACAATAATGGGTAGAATATCTGAAGGGACATCCGAAAAATCGATCACTTTTATTTGAGATTTTTCAGCTTTGTAATCCATTAACTGGTTAATCATAGCGGCCATTGAATCATATTGATGTTCAGATTCTGGCGCATGAAATAAAAAACCATAGCGTTTGTCTGTTAATTTGCTATTAAGTCGAGTGAGAAGTCGGCTAAATTGACCAAAAAACGGACCTTGTTTTAATCCTCTAGCACCTTGAGCCATTTCTTCATTTAAATCAGTAAGCTTATGAATAACTTTTTCAATAGAGAATGGAATTGGACTATCTAAGGTAAAAGCATTGAAGACTTCATCTTTATTTAACTCAGATAAAACGGCTTTTTTTTCATCAATTACAGCATTTTGAAATGCCATAACCTGGTTATGCGCACTAAATTCAGAACTATCAATAAACATAGCCTGCATTTCATCGGCATTTAATAGCCAGTATGGAAGGTAGAGTAACTCTTCTGATGACTTCCCCAATTCTTCTGGTCCAGGAATGCGAATATGCCGCGCATAACTTAATTTGCGATATTCTCCATGAAGATCAAAAACAATCATGTTGGAGCTTGGTAGCTTTGCTGTGCGTTCAAGTAGTGAGGCAACAGTCCATGACTTACCTGAACCTGTACTCCCTAGAATGGCGGCATGGCGTTGAAAAAACTTATTACCATCAAGATAAGCGATGGCAGAATCATCTATAGTATATTTTCCTAGAGCTAGCGATTGTTCTTTATCGCCTGATGCAGAAAGAATATTCATAAATGATTCAAGCTGCTTATCTTGTAGAACATAGCACTGTGCTTCAATATCAGGCACTTGAACTAAAGAACGAGAAAATGTGGCTGATTGTTGAATTGCACTCCAGCGTGGGGTGCCAAGTAAAGTAAGGCGGACTGTATTTACAACAACCTCACCATTTCCTTCAGTTGGTGGAGGGGTATCTTCATCTGTTTTTTCTTTAAGTATCTCATTTTGAACAGAAATAACGGATTTGATAACTTTATCAACCAAACCTATTAACCATGTTTCAACTCCTGATGCAACTTGAAGACAAACGAGTTGTCCTACTTTAGCTTTTCTTAAATTCGCATCAGTTTTTACCAGAATAGCAACCT
>CAYPJC010000241.1:3753-4054 GCA_964410855.1 uncultured Flavobacteriales bacterium
CAGTACCTAGAAAGAGTGAATTATCATCGAATTCAAAAAGAGCCATTTTAACTTCCCATTATTTCTGTGGTGAATTTATCAAACTGCCAGAGTTCTTTATCAGGTAAGTTTAACCAATCGTTGTAGCGGATGTTGAATATTCGAGTTGAATCATTATCCTTATTTTTACAAACCAGCCATGTGTTTTTTGAACCTTGTAACAGAGCTTCAATTCTAGGGTTAGTATCTCGAGTAATGATGAGTCCTGATGAATTTTGATTTTTTAGTTTAGTGCCAATAGCATTATTTACTAATTGGGTGT
>CAYPJC010000242.1:0-4038 GCA_964410855.1 uncultured Flavobacteriales bacterium
CAGGTTAAAGTAGATTTTGTAGATATGGAAACAGAAAAATAAGAATTTGCTTTCAATAAAGCTGAACAAGCATATCATCACGCGAGAAGTAAAAAATACAATATAATATAATATTATAATAAATCAAATTCAAATTCAAACACCTTAGTCACATTAACAGCTGAATGTTCAAAAGTTTGCATGATATCCGTCTTTCCATTTCCATTCATGTCAATTGGATATACTTTGTCTTTATAAGATAACTTATTATTATCAAATTGAGACCTATTGGAAACAATAAAAGGGTTTATGTTAACTAAAGGGGCGTAAATAACAGGATTATACCAGTTATCATAATGAACACCATAGTCTTTTTTATGCCCGTCGTGGAAATTGAAATACAAATCTTCGGCACCATCACCATTAAAATCCCCTTTTATAACCGCATTTCTTTCACCTACCTTTCTGTTGCCAGGTAAGGCATAATTTGTAGTTGTAAAAGTCGCAACATTTCCTGTTGAGCTTGAATAATGTATATCAAGTCTATCAGTTACAATATGGTCTTTTGTCTGGTGATGTGCACTAACAACAGCAACATCCATTTTACCATCACCATTAAAATCTCCCAAATCAAAATAAAGCAAACCATGATCATGGGCGATGGGTGAATTTAATGATTGCTGAAGCCTAACCCCAGTTGCAAAACCTAAATTATAGCTAGGCACAAAAACTCCATTATCGTTAAAAAGTATGTCATAGCCTAAATATGAAACAGACCCACTCGACCCAACCCAAAAAGAGGCTCTTAAAAGATCATCAATACCATCGCCATTAAAATCGCCTGGATAATAATCAAATGAGCCACTTAAAATACTAGTTGGAATTTCTTTATAATCGTGTCCTGCATCATAATAAGAAAATTTTAAGGGGATAAAATGATCACCCAAGTTTTTATCGAATTCAGTTATAGAGTTTAAATAGGAGTAATAATTGAACCCATAATTAAAAGTATATTTTTTGTAAGTGTTTGATTCTACAAAAATTTCAATACTTGATAGCAGATTTTTAGTTTCAAGCACTTTTCCTAACTCATTGGCATAGAGCTTAGCCTGATCCTCTCGTTCTTTGTA
The DNA here is from genome assembly GCA_964410855.1 of uncultured Flavobacteriales bacterium. Taxonomy (GTDB): domain Bacteria; phylum Bacteroidota; class Bacteroidia; order Flavobacteriales_E; family Vicingaceae; genus JAVJQS01. Next base: position 1,110 of record CAYPJC010000242.1, read on the forward strand.
TTCAAACTTTATTCTATTGTATGGCAATAGTGGTTTATTTGCATTCCCTGTGTATTTAATTTCATCTATCAAATTTTCTCCACCATCGTTAATATATTCATATAAGATGTAATTCCCGTTTTGATCAATTGTTTTGTTTATTTTCCAGGCTATAATATGAAGATTATCATGACTATAAATTCTGGAATCAACAGTTTTGCCAAATTCCATTTTCAATCCATTTTTTGTCTCTACTTCAAACCACAGTGGCCCACTGCCAAATGACCCGTGAGAAATTGTTTTAGAGAAAGACTCACTTTCAGTGCCATATACAGTGCCATTTTACCCATTAGCTCCTCCTTCTAAAGGAATTAGTCTATTCCCATTCCAACTATAAGGGTCATTAACATTTAGCAATACGTTCGTGACTTTCCCTTCATGAAAATGTGTCTTATTTACCCTGCCTATTGCGGATAATCCTGAAATTCCCCAACCAAACCCAACTATCCCATTTCCCCCTTGACTATTATATACAAGTGAAACATTTGGCTCCATGCCATGTGTGCCTTTTGGAATTCGGATTGGAACATTATAAGTAAATGCCCCGGTGGGAGTTACTTGATGTGATGTAGGTGATTTACCAACTGCTAAAGTCTCTGTTGCACCAATTCCATCTTGAATTGTTTCTGTTGTGATTGTATTTTCAGAAATTAGCGGTTCGTAGATTATTTTGTTTGATTGTGAAAATAGACCACCACCTAAAACAGTGAGAATTGCCAATATAAGTTGCCTTTTTTTCATAATTTCTAAAAGTTATTTAACTTTTTTTGATATTTTTATTTAATTGAAATTAGTTTTTAATGATTATCCAAGTACTAATCTTCTCCCCGTTGGTAATTCTTAAAACATACTTCCCTTTTGCGTAAGAGCTAAAATCAATTTGATTTAAAAGTTTAATTTGGCTTGACTCCCAGATAACCCTTCCATTCATATCAATGACCGAAAGTCCAGTTTGTTGTTCAGACACTTCCTGTAATTCAACAAATAATAACTTGGTTGTTGGATTTGGATAAATTTTTAACTCAGCTAATCCAACTTGATCTTCATAAATTACTTTTTTACGAAGTTGACCGGGGTTTATATCAATTTCCTTCTTTACCCTATTTCCAGAATGATCATAAGTATATTGAATAGGTTGAGATAAAATGCAAGTTGTAAAAAGAAATAAAAGAAGGGAAAAGAATAATTTTGAAGCATTCATGGTGTGTAATTATTAAAATTAATTTACATTTCCAATATTATGCATTATTAACAAATGATTCAACGCTAATTCAAAAATTTATGAGTAAAGATAAAAATTTCCCAGGCATCAACACAATTATTTTCGATCTTGGGAATGTCATTATCGATTTAGATATTCCTGCAACAGATAAAGCTTTTAAGAAAATCTTAGGAAATAGTTACGAAGGAGCCATGACTCAATTGAATGAAAAAAATATTTTTCATCAATATGAGAAAGGAGAAATTTCGACAGCTATTTTTATTCAAGAAGTGACAAACGCGTCAACTATCAAAAATGAACAAGCTATAAAAGATGCATGGAATGCAATGTTGCTAGACATCCCAGAAAGAAGGTTTGAAACTCTAAAAAAGGCCAAAGGAAAATACAGGACCTTTTGCTTGAGCAATACCAACGAATTACACATCGAATTTATTTATGCTCAATTACAAGAATCTAAAAAGATTCCTAACCTCAACGATTATTTTGAGAGGGTTTACCTTTCTCATGAGATGGGAATGAGAAAGCCTGACAAAGAAATATTCATGAAAGTTTTATCTGAAAACTCCCTTCAAGCTGAAAACACATTGTTTATAGATGATACTGCTGAACACATTTTAGGAGCAAAAAGAGTTGGAATAAACACGATACACTTAACGGAAGAAAAAAATATAGAGATGCTATTTTAAGTGTCCTCCTAATCCAATGGCCATGCTAAAGTGTAATTTACACTAAAAACCTTGCAATAAATGATAGAAAAAACAGCGAACCAAAATCAACAAGATTTATTTCAACGATTTTATTGATTTGAGGCATCATTTAGTTGAACCATTTACTCATTTTTCTTCTTTTCTTTTGGCTTGAACCAAAAGAAACAAAAGTTCAAGAACAAACAAACATCTTCCCTTTAGCATACGCCGCCCCGTGTTTTGGCCCTCCTCAGGCGGGCAAGCTTCGACTACTTAATCTATCTAAAAAATAGAATATTGATTCATATCTAATTTTTGAACAAAAAAAATCCTTGATTGAGTTTCAATCAAGGATTTTTTTTGTTGTACTAAAGCTTACATATCAGTAGCTGCAGAATCAGTAGCTGCTTCCATTTCTTCAGTTGCTTCTTCCATTTCAGTAGCTGCAGAATCTACAACAACTTCAACTTCTTCAGTTACTTCTTCCATTTCAGCATCCATCTCATCCATCATCTCTTCAGCTTCCGTTTCTGTGTTAGCTTCCTTTTTCTCACCACCTGCACAAGCCGTTAAACCTAAAAATGCAGCAATTGTAAATACCGTTAAAATTCGTTTCATGTTAATTTTGTTTTGTTTGCGTACAAAAGTATAGAAAAGCCAGTCAATTTAACATTTATTTACAATAATTGTTAAACAATTCTTATTTTTTTATTTCACGTTTCATATAGTTCGATAATTGAACTAATTTTAAAGAATAAAATTTTACATTATTAAACATTATAAATATGTCTTTTGAATTACCAAAACTAAACTATGATTACAATGCTCTAGAGCCTCATATTGATGCTAGAACAATGGAGATTCACCATTCTAAGCACCATAACGGATATACATCAAAGCTAAATGCTCCTATTGAACGTACAACCTTAGAGAACCAAACAAATGAAGAAACTAAACATGTGTCTGCAATATCTATTTATAA
>CAYPJC010000243.1:0-3994 GCA_964410855.1 uncultured Flavobacteriales bacterium
TTTTTATGCCTTTCCATTCCTGAAAAAATATAGAGACATTTAATTCTAATTCGTTTTTATTATAGCCAGACAAGCCTTTCTCAAAGTTAACTGCAACTTTTTGCCCAAAAAGAGAATGATTTACCGAAGCTAGAAAATAATTACTCTCAAAATTTTCATCAATGAAGAAATTTTGAAAATAATGATATTGCTCATTCCTCGCTCCTACGCTAATTTCATTATCAAAAAAATTGAGAAAAATTGTATTACCTAAAAGTTGAGAAAAACTAGAATCAGCTGTTTGAAGATTGTCCAAAAAGTAATTTTCGTAATAAGTAGTAGTCGTATCTGAATAAGTCCTATAAGCTCTATTCCACTCTATTTCATGTGAAATGTTAAACAAAACCTTTGAAGAATCCTCTGTAATGAAATCGTAATCATTGTAAAAACCAAAACCCGTATTTCGAGATCTATTTTGGGCATTTATCAATCCAACTTCTAATAATATTGTATTTTGACTTTCTGCGTTAACTTCAGATAATTTGACACCACCATTTTCTTGAGCCTCCATGTTATTAATGAGAAAGTAACCTCTAGAATGAAATTTTTGATTTTTACTATTTAATCTATAGGTGCTATTGAATTGGGTATGATTAGTCAGTTGTTGATTGTAATAACCATCAGAGACTATACGTTGGTAGTTAAATCCAATATTTAATCCTTCCCCAAAGTTTTGAGTATGTAGTAGCTGAAAAAGTTGTTCTCGCTCAGCACCATTATAATACTTCAATTCAGTATATGGTCTAGAAACTGAATAAAATTTTAATGAATCTTTTTCCATTAACCAAGGCTGATATCCACCTAAGTTATGAGTAATTGACCAGTCTTGAACGTCTAGAAAGTAGGAATGAACCGGCAAACCAATATTGCCTGACCTGCTTATAGGTATGTGATAATTTCCAAATGGCCTATAATTTTGTAGCCCATCTAAATTATAGTATTGTATGTCTTGGAATATTAAACTATCCAGATTATTGGAATATTTAACTTGAATTGTATCGTCTCGAAAAGATCGTTCTTGTGTGAACAATGAAAAGGAAAGTAAGCTTACAATGAAAAGGAAATAAAACTTCATTAAATACAAAAATAGCTCTCTTTCTTAAGTTTTCGTTCTAAAAAACAGTCTACTTAAGCTCGACTATCTTTTAAAGAACAATTTAAATATCAACCTCTTCAACTTGTGCCTTCATTTTATGGAGGGTATTTTCCTGAGATTGCCCTTCACTCTTTGAGTCAACTTCCTGCATTTGAAGGCTTTTCATATCTTCTTTATGCTTTTCTACTGGGCTTCCAAATAAAACCAACCAAGCTCCTTTTAGCGACTGAGCCTTATATACATCTTTAAATACTTCAAGCCATTCATGAAAAACTAGAAAAACTGGGTTGTATGAATTTACAGGTTTAGTAATTCCATATCTCGCAGGTTCATCTTCCACTTGGAAAGTGCCAAATAATCTATCCCAAATTATAAAAGTTGAACCATAATTCTTATCAATATATCTTTCATTGACTGAATGATGAACACGATGATGAGAAGGAGTTGTAAAAATATATTCTATTGGTCGTGGTAATTTTCTAATCAATTCTGTGTGTATCCAAAATTGATACAATACCTCTATTTGATGAACAATAAAAAATACTAAAGGGTTAAATCCCATTAACACAACCGGAAGAAAAAATATGACCTTTAAATTTTGTGTCCAAGACAACCTAAAAGAAACAGATAGATTATAATGCTCAGAAGAATGATGGACTACATGCGTTGACCACCAAAATCTTTGTTCATGAGCAATTCTGTGGGCCCAATAACGAAAAAAGTCCAATATAATTAAACATAAAACATAAGACCACCAAGTTGGAGGTATGCGGATTGGAGCCAAATTAAAGAAGAAAAGAAAAACGGCAAACATGCCAAGTTTCATAAATCCGTTTAAAATAAGATTACCAATTCCTATAGAAAGCGAAGCCATAAAATCTTTTCCGCTATATAGATTTGAGTATTTTTTTCTTCCTACAAGAAACTCAATTAAAACCAATGAAAACATAATTGGTGCCGCATACCAAATTACCGTTGTAAAATCTAGGTTTGTTATGTCAGATAATACTAGCTTTTTATTCTCCATTCGGGCTTTCTTTTTTTATTTCAATTGAAATATTAACCGCAAGCAAAGGTAATTCATATATATGAATCTTGATTGTAAAGAAAATATAAATTTAAATTATTCACTCTAAAAAAAGCTTTAACATTTCTTCACTTCAATTCTAAATCAAATTAATGAATTTAGTAAGATGTTTGGCGATGATCTAATACGAGGAAAAGAAATAGAGCTTAAAATACTACATGATAAGCTTGTTCTAAAAAATGAAATATTTCAAGCAATTAAAAATTCAAGCAAACATCATAATAATCATTTATGAATAAATTATTATTTATACTATTAATCACAAGTTTTAGCTTTGTAAATGCACAAAAATCTAAAATTGAATGGATTAGCTTTGAAGAAGCCATTGAGCTGAACGAAGAAACACCTAAGAAGTTTTTTATTGATATTTATACAGATTGGTGCGGATGGTGTAAACGAATGGATGCAACGACTTTTTCGAACCCAATTATTGTTGCCTATATTAACAAACACTATTGGGCAATAAAACTCAATGCAGAAAGAAAGGATACTGTAATTCTAGGAGAACAACTATTTATAAATGAGAAACCGGAACAGAGAAGGTATCCGCATCAATTAGCAGTTGCTCTACTCAATGGGAAAATGAGCTACCCTAGCATCGTTTATTTAGATGAGAATGTTGAATTACTGCAAGCTTTAGGAGGTTATCAAGACCCTATTAGTATAGAACCAATTATTAAATATTTTGGTGAAAACGCTTATCAATCCGTTCCTTGGGAAGAGTACAATAAGAGCTTTAAAGGTGAAATAAGCTCTTCAAATGAAAAGGAATAAGACATCTTAATTGAAAATTTTTCTAAAAAAGAAATTTTCTAATATTAAATCAATCTTATATTTTAAAAGACAAGTCAATTATTTATCAATAATTTACTTTCTTTGCTTTGTATTAATTTTTTTATAATGAATATTTACGTTGGAAACATACCTTATAAGTCATCAGAAGATGATTTAGGAAATTTATTTGCTGAATTCGGAGACGTTACTTCAGTTAAAATTATTCAAGACAAATTCACAGGAAGATCAAAAGGGTTTGGGTTTGTAGAAATGGCTGATGACGCAGGTGGAGCAGCTGTAGAAGCGCTAGATGGCTTTGAGCATTTTGGCAGAAACTTAAGAGTTAGCCAAGCTAATCCAAGAGAAGAGTCTGATTCAGAGTCAGGGTCAGATTCACAGACAGAGACAGAGTCAGAGTCAGAGTCAGAAGAGTAACAAGAAGGCTAATTTTCTCAAATCCCATTAAGAATTACTTAGTGGGATTTTTTTTGATAAATAGTTCTTTATATCCGATCCGTAACATAGCAAAATTTCATCTTCAAATAATGCAGGATAAGCAAATAGACTTATAGGTGGTTTTTGATTTGTTAAATCGGTATTAATAACTTCTATAATGACATTGCTTTCATTGATGAATTCCAATACATCAGAACACTGGTGGCAATTTTCTCCTATGTATAAAGTATAACTCATTTTAGTTGGTCTATTTCTCGAATTAAAAATCGATTTCTTTCCATATAAATTAAGTCTTGATCTTTTAAATCATTTAAGACTGTAGTAACTGTTTGTCTGGAAGTAGCAGTTAGATTAGCAATATCTTGATGTGTAAGATCATGTTTTACCAATACTTCATTGCCAATTTTTTTTCCATATTTTTCAGCCGTTTCTTTCATAAATTCAATTACTCTCTCTCGAGCATCTTTAAAAATTAATGATTCAAGCCTGCGTTCAATATATCTAAGTTTTTCTCCTATATTTTTAGTTACTTCAAGACTCAA
>CAYPJC010000244.1:0-3994 GCA_964410855.1 uncultured Flavobacteriales bacterium
CTCAGATTATTCTCGGAAACACTTATCACCTTTACCTAAGACCTGGCTTAGACATTATTGAAAAAGCAGGAGGACTTCATCACTTCAATAGTTGGAAGCATCCTATATTAACTGATAGTGGTGGGTATCAAGTGTATTCGTTAGCGCATAGGAGAAAGATAAATGAAGAAGGAGTCAAATTTTCTTCTCACATCGATGGATCTAAACAGTTTTTTACGCCTGAAAATGTAATGGATACTCAACGGATAATTGGGGCTGACATAATAATGGCATTCGATGAATGCACGCCTTATCCTTGTGATTACTCATATGCTCAGCGATCAATGCAAATGACTCACCGTTGGCTAAAACGTTGCTGCGATCGTTTTGATTCAACGGAACCAAAATATGGCCATAATCAGACTTTATTTCCTATTGTCCAAGGAAGTACCTATCCTGATTTAAGAAAAGAATCAGCTGAAACTATCGCTTCTTTTGAAAGAGAGGGAAATGCCATTGGTGGCCTTTCTGTTGGTGAACCTGCAGAGGAAATGTATGCCATGTGCGAATTGGTTTGTGATATTCTACCAAAAGATAAGCCAAGATATCTGATGGGTGTCGGAACACCTGCCAATATTTTAGAAAATATTGCTCTTGGCGTTGACATGTTTGACTGTGTGATGCCAACAAGGAATGCAAGGAACGGAATGCTTTTTACAAAAGAAGGATTCATCAATATTCGAAACGAAAAATGGAAAGATGACTTCTCTCCTATTGAAGAAGATGGCGCTAGTTTTGTAGACACTTTCTACACAAAAGCCTATTTGAGGCATCTGATGATATCTAAGGAAATTCTTGGGTCGCAAATTGCTAGCTTACACAATTTAGCCTTTTACTTGTGGTTAGTAAAAGAAGCAAGAAGACAAATAATTGCTGGCACATTTCTGCCTTGGAAAGAAAAAATGGTAAAACAAACGACTGTTCGTCTTTAAATGAAAATACTTGACTTATACATCATAAAGAAATTTTTAGGCACATTTTTTTTCTCCATAGCCTTAATAATTTCTATTTCTATTGTTTTTGATTTCTCAGAAAATGTTGATGAGTTTATCGAAAAGGATGTGCCTACAAGTTCTATTATATTTGACTACTACTTAAACTTCATTCCCTACTTTGTAAACCTTTTTACTCCCCTATTTATATTTATCGCCGTCATCTTCTTCACTTCAAAGATGGCGAGTAATACTGAAATTATAGCCATTTTAGCAAGCGGAATTTCATTTAGAAGATTTCTTAGACCTTATATTATTTCTGCTATAATTTTAAGCCTAATTTCATTTTACTTAAACAATTTCTTGATTCCAAAAAGCAATGAGAAACGCTTAAAGTTTCGATACACTTATATTAAAAATCCCTTCAAGAATAAAGAGAAAAACATTCATTTCCAGCTCGATTCAAGCAGTTATGCAAGTATTGGAAGTTACTCAACACCTACTGATGTTGGGATTAAATTTGCATTGGAAGGCTTCGACGAAGAGGGTAATCTAAACTACAAACTAATCGCTGATTTTATAAAATGGGATACCTCAAAAAATAAGTGGACTATTCAAAATTATTATGAAAGGAAAATTAACGGCTTAGAAGAGAATTTAAAGCAAGGATTAAGTAAAGATACTACACTAAATATGCACCCTAAAGACTTTAAAAAGAGAGATCGGGATGTTGAAATGCTAGACTACTTCGAATTAAATAAAGGAATAGAGTTAGAGCGCTTTAAAGGATCTAGGAAAGTTGTTTTTTATGAAATTGAAAAACATAGAAGAATTGCCTTTCCCTTTGCAGCAATTATTTTAACACTTATAGGAGCAGCATTAGCCAGTCGAAAAGTCCGTGGGGGAGTAGGCTTGCATTTAGGAATTGGTTTAGGAATTAGCTTTGGCTACATTATTTTCATGAAGGTCACCCAAACTTTCTCCACCAATGGCAACTTAGACCCAATGATAGCCATGTGGATTCCAAATATTGTCTTTGGCATACTAGCACTTTACTTATTGAAAAAAGCGCCAAAATAAATCAGTACTTAAACGAATAGTTAACTCAACATGGCACTCACTCCTTCGAACTCATTCCCAACTAATAGTCAAGCTCCAGATTTTAGATTACTAGATACAGTAAGTGGTAAGAAAGTAAATTTAAAGGAATTAAAAGGAGAAAAAGGAGAAAAAGGTACGGCGATTTTCTTTATTTGCAACCACTGTCCTTTCGTTATTCATGTAAATAAGGAACTCGTTAATTTATCGAATGCTTACTCAAGCAAAGGCATTTCGTTTATTGCAATTAGCAGTAATGATGTAAAAACTTATCCTCAAGATGGACCAGAACAAATGAAGATTGTTGCAGAAAAGCACAACTATTCTTTCCCATATTTATATGATGAAACCCAAGAAGTTGCGAAAAGTTACAATGCTGCTTGTACTCCAGACTTCTACTTATTTGACTCTGAATTAAAATCTACTTACCACGGACAATTAGATGATTCACGTCCTGGAAATGGCATTGAAGTTACTGGCAAGGATATGAAAGATGCACTTGAAGCTTTACTAACAGGTGAGAGTCCATTGGAAGGTCAAAAGCCAAGCATTGGATGTGGGATTAAATGGCGGTTAGCTATTTAAGAACTTCTTTATTTTTATCCTCCACCCAAATCATATATTCAGCGTTTTCTCTCAAGGCAATTTCTATTCTTTTATTTTCTCTTTTTGCACTAACTTTAATATCATTATACCAGCCAACTTGATTCATTATATTTTCTTCCATTAAGAGAATTCTATCCTCCATCCATATGATGTACTCAGCATTTTCTCTCAAGGCCTTTTCTACTCTTACATTCTCCTTTTCTGCATTATTTTTTATGTCACGATACCATTCATGAGTTTTCATTATAACTTTTTCCATTAATTGAATTCTTTCCTCTTTCTCTTGCTCATCAGAAATTTCGTACAAATCATAGATTTTTTCAATAAAACCATAAGAAAACCGATAAAGATTCGCATCCGTGGAAAGCAGAATAATTAAGTTATGAGTTTCAATTTCATTTTTAATGTCAACCCCATTGACTTGCCTTGTTTCTTTGCCAGATTCATAAATTTGTTTGTTATAATACCAAAACTGACCATTACTTAAAAAGTCAGAAGCAAAATCAGACTCAAATAATCCCCAATAATAACTATCGCCCACAACCATTCCCCGTGTTGTTTGAGTGTTTTCATTTTTCAAGACGTTATAAGAAGGGTAACCCATTTCCAAATCTTCTATATCAAACATCAAGTTCATTCCTTTTTCAATATCATCATCTTGGAATTTCATCTTCTCAGAATTTAGGGTGTCAGTAAACTCAAATTTTGCTAGCTCAATTCCTTTTAGTGCTTCGATATAGTTTACTAAAGAATCAGCCACTTTTAATTCACCGAATCGGCTCCAATGAATACCTGTTTTAGGGTAAAGTGGATAATCAGTTTTTCCTTTTAAATTCCTAAACCATTGATTGAAATCAATAAAATTTACCGTTGAATTATTAAACAATTCAAGATATGTCTCGTAATTTGTTTGTGTTTTTTCCTTTTTAGATTCAATTTCAGGAAAGTATTCCGGATAATACGATCCTTTCCCTGGAGCAAAAACCACTATTAAATCGATGTTTCTTTTTTTCAGTCGTTGGGTAATGGTTTCTAGCTTTTTCACCTTTTCAGTAATTATAGCTTCACCAACAAAATCTTCTCCCAAATAAGCTCGAATGTAATTTTGTTCATAGAGGTAATTTTCCTTTCCCACCAATACACCATTTGCCCTAGCATAATCAAACAGACTGAAATAGAGTTGATTATTTAATCTGACGAAAAAGTTCCTAAACCCTATATTTTCATTTAAGTACATGCCTAATTCATCTTGATATTTTCCATTTACCCAGGCATTAAGGCTAAGATTAGGTTGAGCCTTAGGTATAAAGGACCCTTGA
>CAYPJC010000245.1:0-3989 GCA_964410855.1 uncultured Flavobacteriales bacterium
CTGTATTCATGAAATGAAACCCACTATCATCATTAAAAAGGTATTGGTATTTTCTGGTTTCAATTCTTACAGGATCAATTTTTACACCAGCATTAAAGGTGTTGTCAATAATTTTTCCAGAAGTTAAGCTTTGTAATTTTGTTCTTACAAAAGCTGGACCTTTTCCTGGTTTTACATGTTGAAACTCAATGATTTTGTATAAATCTTTATTGAAATTCATACAAAGTCCATTTTTAAAATCTGAGGTATTTGCCATAATTAATTTTGTATTCAGTCAAAGATAAGCTTTATCATTTACTATTAGCTACTTGTAATCAAGTACATTAATGAAATTATTAATGTTCATTATTTCTTCCTTTTGCTCATTTGAACCAATAATAATAGTTCTATTTTTTCCAAAAGTTGAAAGCAGGTTTTGATAGAGTTCAACTCCCTTTTGATCAAGATTTGAGCATGGTTCATCTAATATTAAAAGAGCAGAATTAGAGCAAATAGAAAGCCCCAATTTTAAACGCTGCTTCATACCTGATGAAAAGTATTTGAGTTGTTTTTTTTTGGAATCTTGAAGAAAAATAAGGTCTAAAAAATCCTCTTCTTTTAATTCATTTTGAAAGGGTCTGAAGTTTGATTGAAATTGGTAGAGCTCAGATGGATTTAATTGTTCAGGCAAATCCATATATGGGGCAGAAAAACTTAATTGTTTATATACTTCAGCATGGGAGACTATATTAGTATCATTAGTATATACAATTTCTCCATCAGTTGGAAGTTCAGCAGCTGATATAACCTTTAATAAGGTAGACTTGCCGCTACCATTTGATCCAATAATAGCTGTCGTTGAATTCTCTTCAAACTTGCAAGTCAAATTTTTGAATATCCATTCCCTGTTAAAACGTTTGCTTAAATTGTTTAATTCAATCTGCATATCTAAAACAAGGGTTTGATAAATAAGCTTTTTGTTTTCTTAATCAATAGTAAGATGACTTAGCTTAAAGGTCCTCTGATAATTCCTTTATCTGAGGATTCAATAAATGTTAAGATCTGATTTTTTTCCGGGGAGTCAGAAATACTTGCTTTAATTTCTTCAATAGACTTGGAAACATTAGTTCCGTGGACAAAAATATGTCTATAAATATCTTCAATCTGACTGATCGTAGATGTACTATATCCACGCCTTCTTAACCCAATAGCGTTGATGCCAGCATAGGTTAATGGCTCGCGAGCTGCTTTTACAAATGGCGGCACATCTTTACGAACTAAAGATCCTCCAGCTATAAATGAATGCTCACCTATGTTTATAAATTGCTGCACTGCAACAACTCCTTCCAAAATAACATAATCCTCTATAGTTACATGACCTGCTATATTTGCAGTATTTGCAAGTATTACATGGTTTCCTACAAAAACATCGTGAGCTATGTGAACATAAGCCATTAAAAGGCAATTGCTTCCAACTACTGTTTTCTTTCTATCGTTGGTACCCTTATTAACTGTTACACACTCTCTTATAGTGGTGTTATCTCCAATTTCAGCAGTAGTTTTTTCTCCTTTATATTTTAAATCTTGAGGTATTGCTGATATTACAGCTCCGGGAAATATTTGGCAGTTTTTGCCAATCCTCGCTCCATCCATAATGGTAACATTAGGGCCGACCCATGTTCCTTCTCCAATTACAACATCACCAGCTATATATGAAAAAGGATCAATGGTTACATTTTTGCCAATTTTTGCATTTGGATGAATAAAGGCCATTTCCATTATTTTTTTTCTTTAATTATTTGTGCCATTAATTCGCCTTCAGCAACAATATTTTCACCTACATAAGCTTTAGCTCTCATGTTACATATACCTCTTCTAATGGGCTCAGTTAACTCTAAGCGAAAAACTAAGGTGTCTCCTGGGATTACTTTTCTTTTGAACTTTACTTTATTAATTTTAAGAAAATAAGTCAAATAACTTTCTGGGTCATCTACTGTGCTTAATGCCAGTATTCCTCCTGTTTGAGCCATTGCTTCTATAATAAGAACACCAGGCATTACCGGTGATTCAGGAAAATGTCCTTGGAAAAATTCCTCGTTCATTGTTACATTCTTGACTCCAACAACGTGAGTGTCGCCCAGTTCAATTATTTTATCTACCAAAAGCATTGGATACCTATGTGGAAGCATCTTCTTAATGCTATTGATATCATAAATGGGCTCTTTATTTAAATCGAAAACAGGAGCTTTTTTGCTTCTTTTCTTAATTTCTGATTTAATCAATCGAGCAAATTCAATGTTGCCTTTATGTCCAGGACGAGCTGCCAAAATATGTCCTTTTATTGGTTTCCCAACTAAGGCTAAGTCACCCACTATATCTAGTAATTTATGACGAGCGGGTTCATTTTGAAAATGTAATTCAACATTATTTAATACTCCAATTCCTTTGACTTCAACTTTAGGCTTGCCTAGTAATTCTGCTAGATAGTCTAGTTTTTCTTGGGGCATAACAGTGTCAACTAAAACAATAGCATTGTCTAGGTCTCCACCCTTAATGAGGTCGTTTTTTGCTAAGTACTCTAACTCTCTTAAAAAGACAAACGTTCTGCATTTTGATATATCAGATTCAAACTCACCTAAATGATACATATGAGCGTGCTGAGTTCCAAGAAACTTTGAGTTATAATCAACCATTACGGTTAACCTAAACTCATCCTGTGGAACAGCTAACATTTCAGTTTGTCGATCTAAATCTTCGTAGGTTAAATTTTCATGAACAACAAAATAGTCCTTTTCTGCTTCTTGATCTTCGATGCCAGCATCCTTAAGACTTTGTAGAAAAAAATGAGAGCTTCCATCTAAAATGGGAACTTCTGGGCCATCAATTTCAATTAATAAATTGTCAATTTCGAGACTATAAGCCGCAGCTAATAAATGCTCAGTGGTATGAACTCTGGCGCCATTTTGTTCAATAGTTGTTCCGCGACTAGTATCTACAACTAGATCGCAGTCTGCCTTAACAGTCGGTTTATTTTCTAAGTCAATCCGTTGAAAAACATACCCGTGATTCTCAGGAGCAGGTTTAAAGGTAACAGTTGCTTTCTTTCCTGTATGCAGGCCAACCCCATTTAGAGAAACGGATTGTTTTATGGTTTTTTGTTTAATGTTCATAAGTTATTGTGAAACAGAGGTTTTTAATTTTTCTAATTTTTCTTCAAGTTCTTCAATCTGGTTCGCAAGTTCAGGTAATTTTCTAAACATAACGTAAGATCTTTTAAAACCACCTATAGTAATTGCTGGCGAACCTTGCACTATAGCGCCCTTTTCGAGGATACTATGGCCAACTCCACTTTGTGCAGCTATCTTTACTTCATCTGCTATTTTTAAATGTTCAACAAAACCTACTTGTCCGCCGATCATGCAATTTTTTCCAATTTTTGTAGATCCTGCAATACCTGTTTGAGCAGCTATAACAGTGTTCTCTCCAATCTCGACATTATGAGCTATCTGGATAAGGTTGTCTAATTTAACTCCCTTTCTAATAATAGTTGAACCCAAAGTCGCTCTATCAATACAGGTGTTTGCACCAATTTCAACATAATCTTCAATGATTACATTTCCAATTTGTGGAATTTTTTTGTAATTGTTTTCACTATTTGGAGCAAAGCCAAACCCATCAGCACCAAGAGTTGTTCCTGAATGAATAACGCACTCTTTGCCAATTTGAGTTTCAGAATAGATTTTTGCTCCTGCAAACACAATCGTATTTTCTCCAATTTCTACATTATCACCGATAAAAGAATTTGGAAAAACTTTTGCCCCTTTTTCTATCTTAACATTTTCTCCAATTACTACATGATGACCAACATAAACATCCTCACCAATTTGAGAAGAATCTGCAATTGCGGCATTTTCAGAGATCCCTATTTTGTTATTCTTTACTTGGTTGTACATTTCTAACAATTGGGCAAAAGAGGCATGAGCATCCTCAACTCGAATCAAAGTCAAAGA
>CAYPJC010000246.1:0-3986 GCA_964410855.1 uncultured Flavobacteriales bacterium
CCAACTGAGCTAAGGAGGAATGTTTCACCCAAATAAACTGGGGTGCAATATTAGCCCAAAGTTTTGAATTAAACAATATCTTTGCACGAAAATAAAACAACAATTTTTATGAGTTTACTTGCAATAGGCACAGTTGCCTTTGATGCCATTGAAACCCCATTCGGGAAAACAGACAAAATTTTAGGCGGTGCCGCTACTTTTATTGGACTTGCTGCTTCAAATTTTCTAAAAAAATCTAACATCGTCTCAGTTGTAGGAGAAGATTTTCCAGAAGAATATATTAAAATGCTCGAAAAGCATGGTGTAAATACTGAAGGACTTCAGGTAAAAAAAGGAGAGAAAACCTTTTTCTGGTCAGGAAAATACCACAATGATATGAATAGCAGGGATACTATCGAGACTCAACTTAATGTGTTAGAAAATTTTGATCCCGTTATTCCAGAGTCCTACCAAGATTGCAAATATTTGATGTTGGGCAACCTTGCCCCTTCAGTTCAAAAAACAGTAATTGAACGACTAAGAAATAGGCCAAAGCTTGTTGTAATGGACACCATGAACTTTTGGATGGACATTGCTATGGATGATTTAAAAGAAACGATGAAATTGGTTGATGTGCTTTCTATTAACGATGAAGAAGCAAGACAACTTTCTGAAGAGTATTCTTTAGTAAAAGCTGCACAAAAAATAATGAAGATGGGACCTAAATTCCTAGTCATTAAAAAAGGAGAGCATGGCGCTTTATTGTTCCATAAAAATCAAGTGTTTTTTGCTCCAGCATTGCCTCTTGAAGATGTATTTGATCCAACTGGGGCTGGCGACACATTCGCCGGTGGGTTCATTGGGTTTTTAGCTCAAACAGACGATATTTCTTTTGAAAACATGAAAAGAGCTTTGATTTATGGAAGTGCACTAGCCTCCTTTTCCGTTGAAAAATTCGGAACAGAGCGCTTAGTTAATTTAACGCAAGAAGAAGTTTCAGAAAGATTACAACAATTTGTAAGTCTTTCTCAGTTCGATATTGAACTTGAGAATGCCTAATAAAAAAAGTAAGTGTAAGAATGAAAAAAGGCGGCTAATAGCCGCCTTTTTTCATTCTAGGTATTTAACCTTTTCCTCAATTCCCAAGTTTTTAAATACCTCAGGATTAAAACTCAAAAAGATTGATAAGTCAGAACAGTCATCCGCTTCTATTTGTTTTGCTTTAAGCACAAATTCATGAGGGATTCCACTTTTACTTATAAATCCAACTCTAGAATAAATTGAATCTAAAGAAATTGCCACTTCATTTGAATACTTGAAATAAGAAAAATGAGAAATTAGTTTTGCCTGTCTTACATCAGCTTTAATAGACTCATTAGCCGTATTCACCCAACTGTGTGAAAAATAAGAAATACTACTATCTTTTTTAAAGCCTGCCTCTGAGAGAATGCTCCTTTTATTTTTTTGAAAATAGATTTTGTATCCAAAAGAAGATGTCTCTTCATTTTTATAAATCTTGAATTCTTTTTCAAACTTGTTTCTTAGTAAGCGCTTATTTCTCATACCCTCGCTTTCAAAAACCCCAAATATTATTCCTCGAACTAATTCGCTTTTTATAGGAGAATACCAAAAACTAGAATCGACTTTAACTTCTAAATCACAATAAGTTGAGTTCCATACACCCGTTGCTTTTTTGTTATACGAATTGTATACCAACATAATTGTTCCACTCCTAATCTCTTGCCAATCTTTAGTAGGCAAAGTGATTGTAGTTGTAAAATTCATTAAAATAGTATCCCTTTTTTGACTCATCAAAGGGATGTTATAAGCCACAAATTGCTTTAAAATTTCAGAGGGATCGATTCTAGGCTCTGAAATCTCTACTTCGGCTAATTGAAAGTTTTTCAAATGCATCTGAATTTGATTTCCATTTGTGAGCATTATACTAGTATCCCTGTAACCTAGTTTTTTTAAAACAACAATGTCTCCTTCAAAACTACTTGGATATTGCAGATATCCATTTACATCAGAAACACCTAAAAAGTAGATATTATCTTTTATAGCAAAAACATCAACATTTGGAGAACCTTTTATTGATATTATTTTTAGCTTTTGGGAATAAGAATTAATGCATATAAAAACAAGGCAACTTAATAAAATTGCCTTGCTTTTTTTAAAATTCTTAAACTTTCTAATGCATTGAGTCACTAAATAATAATCTAATACGATGAGGATTGACTACCTGCATGTCTCCATGCTTTTCCAAAATTAAAGTTAGTAGTGCCACCATCCCCATTCCATTGGTCTCCTCCGCCAAAAAATCCTCCAACATCAACAGCTGCTACACCCAAAGCATGAAAAAAGCCACCATGCCCTGCATGCCTTCCTCTTCTTTCATTTTGTCCATGCCATGGATCAAGTGAATCAGCTTCAACATTTGTCCAATATGAATAACTACTCTTCGCCACAGAAGAAGCAGCTAAAAGTAATGCAGGAAAATTACCTATTTTAGTTACTTCATCGTAAGTTACAGTATAATTACTATCAAGATAGTTTTCAAAGGCATTTATATCATTTGTGAAATCAGTAACAGAAATTGGGGAAATATCATTTGTATCTCCTGCATTAGCAAAGACATCAAAGAATTCTTGAGCTATATTTATCATACTACTATCAATTCGTCCATCCAAATATAACTTATTTCCTGCGTTTTCAATATCACTAAACAAATCATCAGTATAATTAATAGCATTTAGCAGATCAGAGTATGTTGTACCCCCTGAAAAATCAAAATTTGAATCACTATAAGTTTTTAAATGATTAAATACTTGTTGTTTATCTAAACTGTCAAAACTTGAATGAGCGGCAACATAGTCCATTGCATTATTATGGGAAACGCCATAAATAGCATATGGATCTGCAGATTTCGAGTTTTGAGAATTCGACTTTGAGTTATCTATTCTACTTTTTTGGGGTTGAGTGTTATCACCATCTTCTTTTTCACATGAAGAGAAGGAGAAAACGACTAGAGCAGAAGCCAATACTCCTGTTAAATAAATTTTACTTTTCATAAACTTAATATTAATTGTTTCTCGACTGAAGCTTGATTAATGGAGTTTAGTCGATTTTCACTCCAATAGTTTTATAAAACCTCTTCAAAAGAACAAAATATATTGCAAATAGGCAAATATGCCTACAATAAAAATTATTCTCTTACACACTTTTACTTTAGTGAGTAAGGACGAATTGCATTTTATTATAACTTTCGGCTTAAAGCTTAAAGCGCTTCGTGAAAAACGAAACTTGACTCAAGCTGAATTAGCTTCAGATATTGATTGTGAAATTTCCCAAATAAGTAGAATTGAAAGAGGTAAGATAAACACCTCACTAACTATGCTATTCAAAATAGCAAAGTCTTTAGACATTGAAATTAGTGCATTAATGCCTTAATTTTTAAGGATAATCTCCCGAACACCTGAGTCATTAAATGGTCCTGGAATTTGATTTCCCTCACTATCTATTAGCTGAATTCTAAACGAATGTGTCCCTTTTGAAAGCCCTTCTACAAAATAAGGCTCCCAGCTGCTAACATTAAATTCATGATCGTCAATCATAACTTTGACTTGCATGCCTTCTGCTGAAAGCTTTGTATTCACTAAATAAAAATCCAACAATATCTTTTCAGAATCTTTACCTGAATACGTGCCCTTAGGTCGGCTATAAAACAAATGTTCTGCATCTAAATCAAAATCAGCTGTCGTTTCTCCGATTTGATAATTTCTCAATACAAATGCAGTTTCATTTTTTATGCTTTCGTGGTAAGAACGAGATAAAAAAGCCAAAACCACATTATTTCCATCCATCAAGTTCCCATTAAAACTTGCTGCATAGTGCGCTTCATAGGGTGCATTATTCAAAATGTAATGTATGTGCTGCCCCTTTTGTGAATTAGCGCAATGTCTTTCATCTGCATGTTGAGTTTGTATGGCTAATTCATAATCCTCTAC
>CAYPJC010000247.1:0-3980 GCA_964410855.1 uncultured Flavobacteriales bacterium
GCCAAAGTAATAAACTCAAGGCACCAGTATTTTTAAACGAGGCCATTGAGCCTCCAATTAAGTAATAAGCCATTTCCTTATCCCAAACCAAACACAGACTAGCATGGACGTTATTTTCTTGATCAAAAGCTTTGAATAAATACCCACATTCATACTTTTTTAGATAGATCTGTATTCTTTCATAATAAGAAGAGTCTATTTCTGGATAGGAATATTTTTGGCCGATGTAGCTTTCTTTTAAGGTATTTTCAACCAATTTAGCACTTTGGTGCGTCTCAATTGAAATTGTTTTTTTAGCTTTTCTAATTTGTCTTCTCGTATTTTCTCTCAAATTGTCCCATAAAACAGCTTCTGGTTCTTTTAAATTGAGCGTGTAGGTATATTTTTTTGAATCCTCAAAGTCATCCCATATAAATGCCAAGGTATTGGTGCATTTTAAGTGAATGTTTTGATTGAATTCCGAGAAAGGAGGAATGGATTCAATTAGTTTTTGATACACATTATGCTCAAAACTAATGCGCTTTGCACTTTTTTGACCTTCAGGGTATTTAAGAAAAGGACCACAGTAAGGAGTGAAATGAGGATTGGTCAAAAGTTTCCAGGGGCCCTTTTTTCGAATAAAATAGGGCCAGATAGCAATGACTTGGGATTCATTTGAAAAAATCACAACATCCCAATCTGAAGCTACTATTTCGTTCCACCAATTGTAATGCAAGCAGAAAGGCAGAACTTCCTTGTTTTCTTCGCTAAACTTTTTAAATGCTGTTTTCTTATCCAATTTTTGTCTTTAATATGAATGCAAAGTAATAATTCTTTGTTTCTTTGTGGTTCAAACGATTAATTATGTTACAACGTATCCAATCTTTCTATTTGTTTTTAGCTATTTGCCTCAATGTAGCTCTGTTTTTTGTGGTTTTGGCTCAATTAAAAATTGAAACGTTCTACCATAATTTTACCTTGTCCGGATTAAGAGATGCTGTTTCAGGGGAAGAGTTGTATTCATCAATTACATTGGCAGTCTTTTGTTCCCTATCAATTTTGATTAGTGCAGTCGTTATTTTTATGTTTAAAAAGCGTCAGCAACAAATAAAGTTATCTCAACTCAACCTATTCATTCAAATGGCATTTGTGGCAACGATCTTTTTTATGGTTGAAGATTCTGCTGCAGTTTATACTGCTGAAAGCGAAACGATGATTGAATATGGTGCTGGTTCTCTTCTAAGCCTTACTCCGTTGGTGTTCATTTATTTAGCGATTAGGTCCATTAAAAAAGATGAAGCATTGGTTCGTGCAGCAGATCGAATTCGTTAAGCTCTTTTTTCAAGTTCAATTACTTCTAAATTTTCTATCTTCCCTAAATTAAGTTGAAAGCGCATTAAGGTTAATACCTGATGGAATCCAACTTTTCCTGCGGCACCAGGGTTTAAATGTAAAAGCTTTAATTTCTTATCAGGCATTGCTTTTAAAATATGAGAATGACCGCTAATGAATAATTGCGGAGGATTTTGATTTATTTCTTCTAGAATTCTGCGTTCATACCTGTTTGGGTAACCACCAATGTGCGTCATCCAAACATCAACTCCTTCTAATTGAAACCGAAGATTTTTTGGAAAGGATTTTCTAATTTCAGTGCCGTCTATATTCCCATAAACGGCTCTAAATGATTTGTATGAGGCTAAAGTGTCTGCCAATTCAATGTTGCCAATGTCACCTGCGTGCCATATTTCATCACAGTCTTTAAAATGATGCTCTACCCTTGGGTGCAAGAAATTATGGGTATCAGATATTAAGCCTATTGTTTTCATGATTAATTTTTTAAACTAAAAGCCATCAGCTTACTATTTGAAACATTTGTAGTTTTGAAACATGCTTCCAACAGACTTTTCATCAGCTAATCAAGCCATTTCGTTTGAGACTGAATCTTGGACGAATTTAGTGTATATTCTCAAGGAGGTCAAGCCTTCAAAGATTTTTGTTTTAGTAGATAGAAATACAAATCAAGATTGTTTGCCTATTTTGAAAGGGGTATTGAATTCGATTGAAATCGAATCGCATGTTTTGGAAGTTGAAGCAGGAGAAAAGAGCAAAGACCTGAAAGTTTGTGAGACTTTATGGAATCAATTAACAGCTCTTGAAGCGGATAGGCATGCTTTGCTTATTAATTTGGGTGGTGGAATGATTACCGATCTGGGCGGATTTGTTGCAGCAATATACAAAAGAGGCATTTCTTTTTTAAATATACCAACCACCTTATTAGCTATGGTCGATGCATCAATTGGTGGAAAATGTGGCATTGATTTTAATCATTTTAAAAATCACTTAGGAGTTTTTCAAACGGCAATATCTACTTTAATCTACCCCGAATTCTTAAAAACATTAGACCAAATTGAACTAAAAAGTGGCTTTGCAGAAGCCATCAAACATGCCTTAATAGCTGATTCAGCCTATTGGAAGCAAATAGTGAGTCACCATCAAAAATCTTTTGTATCCGAGGCTATCATAAAAAAGTCAATTACTATTAAGACTTCAATCGTTTCAAAAGATCCAACAGAAAAAGGAGAACGAAAAAAATTAAACTTTGGTCATACCTTAGGACACGCTTTGGAAAGCTATTTCTTTCAAAAAAATGAGCCAATTCCCCACGGTTATGCAATAGCCTCAGGTATGATGATGGAAGCATATATTTCATCTAAATTAAGTGGTTTAGATCAATCAGATTTACAACGAATAATTGATTTATTAAGAGAACTTTATCCAATTTATACATTTAAATCTGCAGACATCTCTAAAATTCTGGATAACTTAAGTCAAGATAAAAAAAACTTTGGTGGAATTACTCGTTTCTGTTTGCTTTCAAAGATTGGTGAAGCAGTTGTAGACCAATCTGTTGATAAAGAGTTGATTGTTGAAAGCATTACTTATTATCAATCTTTGAGATGAGTTATATCTTAAAATTTGAGCCATTAGCAGGTATTCATAAAATTGAATTACCCAAATCCAAAAGCATTGCAAATAGACTTTTAATTATTCAGGCATTATCTGACCGAGATATTAAGATTAATGGCTTATCTAAGGCAGAAGATACAATGCTCTTACAAACTGCCTTAGCGTTAAAAGGTGAATTGGTTAATGTTGGTTTAGCTGGCACAGCTTATCGGTTTTTAACGGCCTTTTTTGCGTTAGTGGGCAATAGGGAAGTAATTCTAGATGGATCTGAGCGAATGCGAGAAAGACCAATAAAAATACTAGTTGATGTTCTCCGGGAATTAAATGCAGAGATTGAATATTTGGGTAAAGAGGGTTATCCACCGCTAAAGATAATTGGCAAGAACCTCAAAGGAGGAAAGATTTCAATTGACGCTTCTATAAGCAGTCAGTATATTTCAGCTATACTTTTGATTGGCCCATACTTGGAGAACGATTTGCAGATTAATTTATCAGGAAGGCTTGTTTCATTGCCTTATATTGACCTGACTCTTTCCTTAATGCGATCAGCTGGAGTAGAAGCTTTAAGAGAAAAGAATGAGATTACTATCAGAAAAGGGGTTTATCATTCGGAGAGAGTGCTAGATGTTGAAGTGGATTGGTCTGCAGCGGCCTTTTTTTATCAGTTTGTAGCCTTTTCAGGCTTAACGATTGTATTAAAAGGCTTAAGCCTAAGTTCGATTCAAGGAGATAGAAAAACAGCAGAACAGTTTAGAAAGCTAGGAGTGGAGTCAACAGCAACGAATGAGGGTCTTCTTTTGAATAGAATTAAAATTCCTAATAGTGAATGGATAGAATTTGATTTAGTTGATTGTCCTGATTTAATACCAGCCATTGCTGTTACTTCATCTCAATTGATTGACAAGACCATAATAAGAGGCGCAAGCACTTTGAGAATCAAAGAATCAAATAGAGTAGAGGCATTGAAGAACGAATTGTCAAAAATTAATTCGATAATGATTGACCTTGAAGAGGATGTTTTTGAAGTCCAAAAA
>CAYPJC010000248.1:0-3972 GCA_964410855.1 uncultured Flavobacteriales bacterium
CAGCTTTGGGGGCAATGAATCATTAAGATGTTTTGCCTGACTTATCTACTTGGGCAAAGGGAATGGGTTCTTGTTTGCCAATAGGAGCAATTATCGGAAATGCAGCGATAATGGATTCTGCTGCTACAGGGACTATAGGGGGGACATATATTGGAAATCCTGTTTCCTGTGTAGCTTCTATTGCTACTATTCAATACATGAAAGACATCAATTTAAATGATAAAGCAAAACATGTAGGAGGTATAATAGTTGATCGTTTCAAAAAAATGCAAGAAAAACACGCCTCAATTGGAGATGTTAGAGGATTGGGTGCCATGATTGCGATGGAATTTGTAAAAAACAATGACCCCCAACAACCAGATTACGAAACTTGCAATGCACTAATTAAGGCATGTGCGAAACGAGATTTGATTATTATTAGCGCTGGTGTGAATAAAAATGTTCTAAGAATCCTATGTCCATTAGTAATTAGCGATGAACTTTTAAATAAAGGTTTAACTATTATTGAAGAAGAGTTAGATGAAATTATTGAAGAGTGACCTTTTAATTTTTAATAAGTCAAAATAAGCAGAATACCTAAAGACTACTAGTTTGCAATTGACTCATTGATTCAACTATTATAATTAATAATCTAAAATAAAAATATGAAACCATTTTCAATAGGAGGTATTCAAATGCACGTTTCTGCAGCGCATAGCAATATTGAGCTTATGAAACATAAAATTGAAGTAATGACTTCGGTTTACCCATGGGTTCAAATGATTGTTTTAAGTGAATTGTGTGCCCATGGTCCGCTATCTTATCATGCACAAGAATTCCCGAATGACGATGAGAAAATATTTCAAGACTTGGCAAAAAAACACGGTATTTGGTTGGTTCCAGGCACCATGTTTCAGAAAAAAGAAGGACAAATATTCAATACGGCATCAGTAATCAATCCTCAAGGAGAGATCGTAGGACGATATGATAAAATGTTTCCATTTTACCCTTATGAAGCCGGCGTAACTGGAGGAGATCAGTTTTTAATTTTTGATGTTCCAGAGATTGGTCGTTTTGGTGTTACCATTTGTTATGATATGTGGTTTCCTGAAACTTCAAGAACCTTAGCAGTGAATGGAGTGGAAGTCATTTTGCACCCAACACTTACCGGAACAATTGATAGAGATATTGAGCTTTCTTTAGTTCAAGCAACTGCAGCGACTAACCAATGTTATGTTTTTGATATAAATGGTTTAGGAGATGGAGGTACAGGACGTTCAATTATTTGTGGACCTGATGGAAGGGTACTTTATCAAGCAAGTACAGGCCCAGAATTAATACCAATTGAAGTTGATATGGATCGAGTAAAAAGAAGCAGGGAAGAAGGTTTGCTTCGATTGGGTCAGCCTTTGAAGAGTTTTAGAGATAAAAAAGTGGTATTTGATACCTATCATGCTAGTAATTATCCTTATTTAGATTCTCTTGGTACATTGACAAAACCAACAAGGTTAAAAGAAATTGAAAAAGCTATGGGTGCCGAGGTAAAAGATCCAGCAACAAATACAAGTCAAGATTTTTAAGCTGAATATTTTTTTTGTAATTTGATAGCTTAATACTGCTTCAATGGAAACACCCTCTAAATTTAAGCCGACAATTGAATCTATAATTAATTTTGTTACTTGGTTTGAGATTCCTGCAACAAGCTTTGAGCGCGCTGTAGAATTTTATAATTCAATCTATAATATTAATATGGATACCAATACCATGGGTGGTTATTCCATGGCTTATTTTCCTTCAGAAAAAGGAATTACTGGCGCAATCATTTCAGGAGAAGGCTCAGAGCCTTGTGATAAAGGTCCATTAGTTTACTTAAACGGTGGAAAAGATTTAGATGTTGTTTTATCTAGAGTTCAAGATGCTGGTGGTAGAGTTTTGATGCAAAAACAACTAATAAACGAAGAATTGGGCTATTTTGCATTGTTTATTGACAGCGAGGGAAATAGATTAGCATTGCATTCAAAATCTTAATATTTAATGACTGAAAATATCACAACTAAGAAATTTAAAGCAAAAGATTATTTTAATATTGCTCAATATAGGAGTGATACTTGGAATAATTTAAAATTAGTTACCAATCATTTTAATCATGATGAATTAGAGAAAGAAGAATTTAAAGCCCGTATTCTTGAATCATTCAAAACGCTTAAGGTTATAGAGAAATACTTTGCTTACCCAGGAATAGACTTCGTTTTACGCATAGAACGCACTTATAACGAGGGGCAATACGGAGAATTTACTAAAGTTGTTTCAGATGTTGTAAAATCCTTAGTCAGTGAATCGTATCGAACAAATAGAAGTGCTACTGAAACAGAAGACAAAAGAAAAGAAATGCTCGAGGAAGAAGAGCAGATTAAAAATAAAAAACAAAATTATTTTGAGGTAATATTTGTTGATGAATTGCACTCTGAAGGGAAAGAAATTTTATTAGAGAAGTTTGCAGCTATTAAGTCTAATAAAGAGCAATTTACCTATGACGTTATTATTCTTTCTAATCTTCAAGATGCTTTAATAGCACTATTGTTTAATCCCAATGTCCAGACATGTGTTATTCGTTCAGGGATAGCATATGATTCTACCAATGACCTCTCTGAAATTTCGCCTTTTATCGGTAGCTTAAGTAAACTAAATATCAAGGATAAAACAAAGATGGATTTAGGTCATAGATTAGGTGAGCTAATTAATACCTTGAGGCCAGAGGTCGATTTATTCTACATTGCCGATATGGCTGTTTCTCAATTAGATCATAAAACGCTTGATTGTTTTAACCGAATATTCTATCGAATAGAGGACTTGCAAGAGATCCATTTAAGTATTCTTCATTCTATTAAAGAACGGTATGAGACTCCATTTTTTTCTGCGCTTATGGACTATAGTCGTAAACCAACAGGTGTTTTTCATGCCATGCCAATTTCTAGAGGAAATTCAATTTTTAGATCTCAATGGTTACAAGATTTTGGGGAATTTTATGGTAGAAATATCTTTTTAGCAGAAACATCTGCCACTACAGGAGGGTTAGATTCATTGTTGCAGCCAACAGGCCCTTTGAAAAAGGCTCAAGAAATGGCCTCTAAAGCTTATGGGTCAAAGTACTCGTTTTTCGTAACTAATGGAACATCAACGGCTAATAAAATTGTACTTCAAGCTTTGGTTAGGCCAGATGATTTAGTTCTAATTGATAGGGATTGTCATAAATCGCATCATTATGGATTAGTACTGTCGGGTGCTTTACCAGTTTATCTAGATTCTTACCCAGTACAGGAATATTCAATGTATGGAGCCGTTCCACTAAAAGAAATCACGAAGAAGTTAATCGCTTTAAAAGACGCAGATAGACTGGATCGGGTAAAAATGTTATTACTCACCAATTGTACTTTTGACGGAATAGTTTACAATGTTAAGAAAGTGATGGAAGCGGTTTTAGCTATTAAGCCGGATATGATTTTTCTTTGGGATGAAGCTTGGTTTGCCTTTGCTAGTTTTACACCAGTTTACAAGCAAAGAACTGCTATGTATACTGCAAAATTATTGACCAAGAAGTATCAAAGCGATGCATATCGTAAAAAGTACAATAAAAACCTTAAATCTAAGAATCCGGTTCCAATGCCAGATCCAGATCAGGTAAAAATTAGGGTATATGCAACTCAGTCGACTCATAAGACATTGTCTTCTTTGCGTCAAGGTTCTATGATTCATATTTATGATGAATTATTTAAACGCAAATCAGAAGATTCGTTTCATGAAGCATATAAAACACATATTTCTACTTCACCTAGCTATCAAATATTAGCCTCTTTAGATGCAGGAAGAAGACAGGTGCAGTTTGAAGGTTATGAGATGGTTGAAAAAGCTATAGAAATGGCCATGGTACTAAGGTCTAAAATAATTGCTCACCCAAGATTGAAAAAATATTTTGATGTATTAACAGTAAAAAAC
>CAYPJC010000249.1:0-3955 GCA_964410855.1 uncultured Flavobacteriales bacterium
GGTTTAAGTCTATTCCGTGTTGTTTAAACATCGTTTCTTGTCGATAAAGTGGCAGACTATATTGATATTCACTGGTGATTATTTGACTCAGTAATGATGGCGTTGCAATGCTTTTGGGATGGGGCTACTGGGTGCCACTTCTCCCGCTGGTTTTGGTAGATTCTCAAAGTTTTTATATGTATTGTTTTAGTTGTTTCCATAATGGCACTATACTTTTAGTGATAGTATACTGAGCAAGTACTTTTTCATGTCCATTTTTAATTAATCTCTCTCGAAGAGTATCATTTTCAATCAATTGAATCATTTTTTCAGCCATTTCGGCCCAATCAGTAGGTGTAAAAAGTAAACCGCTAATATTGTCATCAACTAATTCAGGAATTCCAGCAATACGTGGAGCAACCACAGGCACTTTTAGTGCCATAGCTTCCATTAAAGCGATTGGAATGCCTTCCATTAAACTGGATGATACCGCTAAATCAGCATTAGCTAGTTTAACTAACACACTTTCTTCAGAAACATGCCCAAGTAACGTTACTTTATTTTCAATTGCATATTCTTTTATTTTTTCTTCAATTTTTTCTCGTTCAGGCCCATCTCCCAAAAGTGTTAATTTTACATTATCAATTTTTTGCAATACTTGAGAGAATGCCTCAATTAAACCTAGATGTGCTTTTTCTGATGACAAGCGACCTACACAAATAATATTAAAGATTTTGTTTTTCTTATATTCTACAATATTAGGCAAATCTCTTAATTCAATTCCGCAACGAGAAATAAATATTTTATGCCAATGTTCAGAATCAACAGCTAGAAGTGCATGTGCGCGGCCATAATTAGATATACAATTAGCAAAACTAACGCTTTTTAATTTATCACCAAGTAAGGGTAGGGCTGGATAAGTAAAATCGGATAAGCCATGAAGAGTCATACTCCAAGTACAGTTATTGAAAATCGATACCAAATAACCAAGGTTAGCACCTGCATTTGCAAAATGGACATGAAGATGATAAATATTTTGCTTTTTTAATTGATCTACAAGAAGTATAGCTTCTGCAAAGTAAAACAACGACCAGGTTATGCTTTTAATGCCACGATTCCTATGTTTAAACGCAGCAACTATTGTTTTAATATATCTAATCGGATTGAATAACAGGTAACCTAAATGTACTTTTAATAAATGAAATAAGGTAGTCGGCAGAATTGGCGTAGTATCTCTATAATCAACCCAATCGTGCTCACACAATAGCTCTGACAGCTCAGGTCTTCGAATAGCTAAAACATGTATGTCTACACCGCGTCTTCGTAACTCAGCAATTTCTCGCCTAATAAATGTATGAGAACGTTTTGGATATTCACTAATTAAGTAGGCTACTTTCATGGCTTATTTTGCTTTCCTTATGTTTGGAGGTAAGCAGCTTAGGCGGAAATGCAGACGTTTACTTGAGATTTTGTTTTTTCTGTCTACAAGTCTAAATGCATTCATATCACACCTATTTATTGAATGCTTTTTAGTGCCTAAAGAATTTAAACCCCAGAAAGTTGTAACAGCATTTTGATATCCCGCATCACTAACAATTTTCTGGATTCTTTGATCGTTATCACCATTAGGATAGCAAAAAGACTCTACAACATCTCCTAATTTTAATTCTAGCTCTTTACGTGACTCAATTACTTCAAAGCACACTTCATCATCGTCAAGCTGGGTTAGCAGGGCATGATTTATTGTATGGGAGCCGATTTCATGACCAGAGTTCTTTAAGTCCTTAATTTGATCCCACGACATCATTCCGGCCCACGGAGGGATATTTTTGTTGGCAAGATTTTCTGCTTCTAAAATAAACCGTTCACGATTTTTATGGTACTCAGCATTTTTAAGTATATCAATGGTTAAATCACCCGTTTTTCTCTTAAAATCAATAATTCCGTGAGCCAATGAGATTAAATTGTCTTTCTTCTTTTTTGACTTAGTACAGGTATGTATAGCAAACCCTAATCGATCGTGCCAAATATTAGTTTGAGTATCTATAAAATGTGTTGAAATATAAAATGTAGCATTAATTTTGTGCTTAGCCAAAATTGGTTTAGCATTTACATAATTGTCTAATTGTCCATCATCAAAAGTGATTGCTAACAATGGCTTATCTGTGTTTTTATCGTTGCTCCACTTATTATATATAGAAGTCAATGAAGAACATTCGAAATGTTTTTTAAACTCATAACAAAGTAAATCTAACTCTTCTGGAGTGACAACAAGACCTGGTAAGGGATATTGATTTCGTTGTTCGTTAGTTAAAACACGGTGAAATGTCACTACTGTTAACTTATTCAAAGCATAAAATGTTGGACGAGATAAACCAATTTTCCAATAAAGCGAACATAGCTTATCTCTAATATTTGCTTTCAATTGTGTAACTTATTAATAATTTCACACATATAATTCTATCCCTGACTTAAATCATAATTTATTGTATCAAGAACGTATGCAAACACTAAGATAGTACTATAGTGACTAGCCCATTCCAGACTTAAAATTAAATATTTCTTTTGTTTGGTTAATTAACTCACAATAAAGACCTCAGCGCAGGGTGTTAAGTTTGATCTGCAGTGTTTATGTTCAAAAAGTTCAATTCTTATGGAAAAACATCCTAATGTCAGACTATTAGTGCGAAAACTTTATTTTTAAATGGGCTGTAGCATCTATTTTTATAGTTTTATTCATCCAACGAAAACTACTGATATATTGTATACTTAAAGCAAAAGAAAACAAAGCAAAACACGCTGAGTGTCGGGTACGAAGTTTGACACCGATTTTTAATTGTCATTTAACCGAGTAGCTCAAAAGCCTCACGTAGCTCTGTAGGAGAGCTGCGCCAGTTCTATCACAAAAGTGAACTCTCTGAGGAGTTAAATAACTCTGTAAGAGAATCATGCTGGCAAGATAGCAGTAACAATATAGTTTGGATTAAGTTTAGTTACAGTAATATCGAACAAAGAGCACCATTGGATGAATATTCAGATCAGCATTCAAAGGAGAGGCACTTTTACAAAGCAAGTAAGTGTACGTATTTGGTAGCCTTAAAAGGACGTAAATATTTTGTATCTAGAAATTGTCAAATTGATTTTAACATTGATATTATGCGATAGCTGAGCAGGGTTAAAAAGCATAACATATTGGAAACTTAATACCATGGAGAATCTCGAGCACTTTGGGCGGTGCTTGAAATCCTGTTTTGAGTATAGGAATGGGTTTAAGTTGACAGGTTGACTTACTTAGAAATAATCAATGCCGATTTATCAAACAATGCCTTCGCACGTTTTTCACGTCGGCTATCTGTGTGAAACCACAATATGTCCTCTAAAAATGGATATACTTCCCACTGTATTTTACGAACTCCAGTAAGAGTAGCAAACATTCGAAACCAACCACGTGCATTTGTCAATGGCCACACCGCTATTGGATGACTACGAATTACCTCTGACAATGTAAAGGGCTCTATAAAATCATTTTCTTGAACAATTGATTCAAGAATCGGAACTCCCAATTCTTGCCTATAAAAATTTGCTGCCCGAACTAACCAAAACCATGAATCTCCCGGAGGCATGAGTTGTTTTAGCACATTAACATCAAGTTCATCTGCCCAATGACGTAAAAATAGCCCCAAGTCTAACAACCAACGTAATTGATATCCATCACTATCGCGATGCCCATTCATATGGCACAGCAAATGTACCAAATGTGGATTCGGTTTAAAAACAAGTAGATCTGGAACTTCAGGATATTGAACTGAAACATTCTCAGTTAGTTCAGCCAAATCATGTTGATCAAACAATCTGAAGCGAAAATGAAGATCTAAAAGTAAATCACCAGACTCATGTTCAAGATTTTTTGCATCATCCTCCCCTTCGACAAGTGAATAACCATTTGCGAATAACAGTTTTATAATGCTTTCTAATT
>CAYPJC010000250.1:0-3946 GCA_964410855.1 uncultured Flavobacteriales bacterium
TGCTTTAAATCAGTACAATATAAATTTTAGCCGTTTTTTGTCATGTACTTAGATCTCCCACAATAAATTATATTCACAAAGACATAATATAAACTCATTGTTATACAATAATATTAGCTTTTCTCTCAAATTATCGTCTTGAGTCTGACTAAGTTAAATTATTTTGAGCGCAATTGATTTTGAAACTTTATCTTAGCCATTAATTGAGCAATCCTTAATTATTTTACTTTCTACAAAAAAAAATTGGAATCAAATATCCTTCAAACAATTAGCTATTTTGATGTCTTTAATCACCCTTTAAGTTGTGATGAAATAGGCAAAATTTGTGGCATTCAATTTAATAATATTGTTATCCAAAATACGTTAACTCATCTGGTAAATTCTAATAAATGCTACCAATATGATGGATTTTATAGCATCCAACAAGATGTTAAAACGCTAGTTAATTATCGAGAAGGCAAAGAAGAAAAGGCTAAGAAGTATTTTAAAAAGCTTCCGTTCTATGTTCAATTAATAAGCTCTTTTCCCTTTGTCAAAGGTATTGCCATATCAGGTTCCCTTTCTAAAGGAGTCATGCATGACAATGGGGATATCGACTACTTTATAATTGCTGCTAAAGGCAGAATGTGGATATGTAGAAGCCTTCTCATTCTTTTCAAAAAGATTTTTTTATTTAATTCAAAAAAGTATTTCTGTTTAAACTATTTTATTGATGAAGACAATTTAGAAATTCAAGACAAAAATATTTTTACAGCAATGGAGATTAATTATCTAATAGCTGTTCATAATAAAAATTTGATAGAAGAAATGAAACTAAAAAATGCATGGACTGAATCCTATTTATCATCATTTGAGCATCCTTTAAATTTAAAAGTTTGGAAAGGAAATGAAATTATAAAAAAAATATTGGAGATGCCATTTCATGGGAAAATAGGCGATAAATTAGACTTTATTCTAATGAAGAAAACCTATCAAAGGTGGAGCAAAAAATTTAAGCACTTTGACTCTTCTAAACTAGAATTAACCATGCGATCAAATCGAGGGGTTTCTAAACATCATCCAAGAGATTTTCAAACTAAAGTACTAGAGCAGTATGCTATGCGAATAGAAAAATTTAATTTGAGTTAATGAAGGTCTTATTTACCCATAGTTATTTTCTTCGTTTTGATGAAAAACAATTTAATCAGCGAAAGCCATATCCTCCCCTAGCTACCATTCAGGTTGCTGCCAATCTAAGAAAACAAGGGCATGATGTAAGTTTGTTTGACACAAATTTTGCACACACGCCTGAAGAAATAACCAAATACTTTGATAGCGTAAAACCAGATATGCTCGTTATTTACGATGATGGTTTCAATTACCTAACAAAGATGTGTTTGACCAAAATGCGAGAAGCAGCGTTTAAGATGACCCAGTTAGCAACAATAAGAGAGATTCCTGCATTTATATCTAGTAGTGACTCTACTGATCGTTTTGAACAATATCTTGAAAACGGAGCTTCTGCTGTCTTACTTGGTGAGGCAGATGAAACTTTAAAAGAAATTTGCGATCAACTGTCAAAGAACACTCTTGACCTCAGTCAAATCAATGGAATCGCTTATAAAAACAAAGAAGCAATTACAGAAAATGTTAAAAGACCTGTTCTCACTGATCTAGACAGCCTTCCTTTACCAGCTTGGGATCTTATTGACATTATTCCATATCAAAAAGCTTGGTCTATTCACGGTTACTTTTCGATAAACTTAGCTACTACAAGAGGTTGTCCCTTTAAATGTAATTGGTGTGCAAAACCAATATATGGGAACAGATATAACAGCAGATCTCCAGAACATGTAGTGGAAGAGATAAAACTGATTCAAAATTTATTCCAGTTTGATCACATATGGTTTTGCGACGATATATTTGGGTTAAAACCTCAATGGGTTCAGAAATTCGATAAAGTACTGAAGAATGAAAAAATTAAGATTCGCTATAAAATTCAATCACGTGCTGATCTGCTATTAAAAGATGATACTGTTAAGTGCTTAGCAGACTCAGGATGCGAAGAAGTGTGGATTGGGGCCGAAAGTGGCTCTCAAAGAATACTAGATGCAATGGATAAGGGAACATCCATTGCGCAAATAGAAAAATGCACACACTTGATGA
The DNA here is from genome assembly GCA_964410855.1 of uncultured Flavobacteriales bacterium. Lineage (GTDB taxonomy): Bacteria > Bacteroidota > Bacteroidia > Flavobacteriales_E > Vicingaceae > JAVJQS01. The sequence goes on from CAYPJC010000250.1 coordinate 2,146, forward strand.
AGCAGTTTGGAGTAAAGCCTTGCTTTTTTCTGCAATTTGGTTACTTATCAGAAACATGGGAAGATGTTAAAGCAACTGTAAACATGCTGTTACAATTGATGCCTTTTGATATCGGCATCTCAGTTTCTTATCCTTTACCTGGAACAAAATTCTATGAAACTGTTAAGTCTGATTTCAACCATAAAACAAATTGGACAGATTCAGACGATTTAACGTTAATGTACAATGGAACATATTCCTCTAAATTTTATAAGAAATTGCACCGATTTGTTCACAAACAATTTCGTGCCGCACAAGCATATTTAAGGGTAAAGAATGGCAAATTGAGCAGCATTTTTAAATGGGCTTATTTTAAGTCTTTTGCTACCCTCTATTATTTTCAATTACTCTACTTGAAAAAAATATCATAAAAGCAGGTTTTTAAATTAAAAACATAACGAATTGACTCTAGAATCAACTAAATTTATTGGCAATCAAAACCTACATACCATTAGCCCAATTCAAAGCAATTTTGAATCAGCTTATATCAAGGTTCGTGATCTAGAGAATAGAGTTTATTCTGATTCAGAAGTTGAACAATTACCCCATTCAATAAAACAAAAAAGTGAATGGAAATTAAGAGCTAAATCTGCGAAACGCTTTGAGAATTATTTAACTGAAACCCACAGTCAAAGCAATTTATTAGAAATAGGTTGTGGCAACGGATGGTATAGCCATTTATGTTCTAAACACTTAAAATCTGTTTGCGGCGTTGATTTAAACCTCACAGAATTGGAACAGGCATCACGGGTTTTTAAAAAAGATAAGCTCAATTTTTACTACTGGAATTTGTTTACTAAATCTCCATTTAAGAAAGATTTCGACATCATTGTTCTAAATGCTGTTGTTCAGTATTTTCCTGATTTCAATATTTTATTTAGCAGGTTAAAGGAGTTATTAAACACGAAAGGAGAAATTCATATTATAGACAGCCCTTTTTATGCTGCAATTGAAATCGCAGCTGCTCAAAAAAGAACCCAAGACTATTATGCTAAAATGGCTGTTCCCGAAATGAGCAATTTCTATTTTCATCACGATAAAAAAGAACTAAAAGATTTTGAGGTGCTGTATGCGCCAAATAAATTCAGACAAATATTAAGTGGAAAAGACTCACCGTTCACTTGGTATCGATTTAAAAGCTAGCCTTGTAGCTGTTTCATTTTAAAAGCAGAGGCTAGTGACTTTAGCTTGAACTTTAAAGCTTTCTTAGAAATCGCTTTTCCATTCAATTTTTCTTTGTTGTAATTTACTTCATTCACAATTCTACGAACTGCGTAATCATAAAACTTACGTGGGAAAGTTCGTTTAAAGTCTATTTGTCGATCCGTACTAGTTGCCCAATCTGGTTGCACTATTATGTCTTTCTCTATTTGATTGTACAATCCTGTTCCTTTTATTGGATAAGCAACAGTAATTGTAAAATGATCAGGATTTGCATTTTTCAGATAATCAATAGTTAGGTCAATGTCCTTTTGTGTTTCGGTAGGGTAGCCAACCATTATAAATGTTCCTGCCTCCATTCCATAAGTCTGCGTCAATTGAATCATTTCTGCTACCTTGTTAATGTCAACCTGTCTTTTCATTAAATCAATTATTCGCTGAGACCCACTCTCTGCGCCAATCCAAATCCTAAAACAACCAGCCTCCTTTAGTTGCTTTAAAACAGCTTCATTCAATCGTTCTGCACGAGTAATACATTCAAAAGGAATTTTAATTTCCCGTGCCTTCATTTCTTCAGAGAAGGCAGCTAACCACTTATGGC
>CAYPJC010000251.1:0-3937 GCA_964410855.1 uncultured Flavobacteriales bacterium
AAAGCATAGATTCAGATGGCATTAAACACTATGAAATATACGGGCCTCTTTTTTTTGGTTCAGTTACTGCTTTCAACGAAAAATTCGATGTCGCAGATGACCCTGAGGAAGTAATTATTGACTTTGCAGAAAGTCGAATTGTAGATATGTCTGCAATAGAAGCATTAAATAAAATAACAGAGCGGTATCACAAGCTTGGAAAAAAAATTCACCTGAAGCACCTTAGCCCTGACTGCCAGGTCTTACTAAAGAATGCTGAGCTAGTCATTGATGTCAATGTTTTGGAAGACCCTACCTATCATATTGTAGTGAATAAGGTTTAAGATCTAAAACTTTGATAGAACCAATAGGAAGCACTTAGCTTTGTAAGCCAATATATTTTCGGCTCAACCTTTCCTACGCTCCCAATGCTAAATTCAACGGTATTCGTACTTGAATTATTAATTCGTCTGAACTTATAAATTATGTCCAATAAATTTTTAGACATAAAAAAGCCCCAACTAGTTAACTAATTGGGGCTTAGATAAAAATTTATGTGTTCTAGTTAACCTTAAACTACTTTAACGTTAACTGCATTCATTCCTTTTCTACCTTCCTTAAGCTCAAACTCTACTGCATCACCTTCTCTAACTTCGTCGATTAGACCTGATACGTGCACAAAGTGTTCGCTTTCTGTTTCGTCTTCTTTGATGAATCCAAATCCTTTGGTTTCATTGAAGAACTTTACTGTTCCTGTATTCATTATAAAAAATTAATTATTAAAGTGCAAAAATAGGTTTTTATATGAATCTAAAACATTTATTCCAATTTCTCTAAAAAAACTTTTTAACCCTTATCAACTTCAGGCTTTATAACCATTCTACAGCATACTTACTCAGAGTTATTCAGAAAATAATTTTTATTTTTTTCTTCAGCTTCAAAAAAAGCTTTAAATTCTGCAAGTTATATTACAATTGGCTTGTCATATGCACCAGATTCGTTCAATTCAGCAATGGTTTTTTCGCCATTTTACTTTTACTTTCTGATAGACAGGAAATTGAAGAACAGTATTGAAAGTACGAGATGGTCTTGTTGCATGGATAGAACAAAACGCAAAATTTCTCTATGATGCTATTCTGATTATTCCTAATTCAATAGATAAATCCTTTCTATTTGTCTAAGTGGTAATTTATAAACGTAGGATAGTATTAATATCAGCTCTATTACTGCTTCTGAGTAGATTATTCTCCCTCGTTTTCGTGGGTCCGAATTTGTCCAGTTTGAAAAATAGAGCAATCTAGCCAAAAATCGATACGTCCTCTTTGTTTCAGGCTATTATTATACAAACTACCATTGGTTAATTGAAATTTATAGTCACGCGTAAGAAATTTTTCATCCAAGATTAATGCCCATAACCATACAATTTACATCTAAACCTCTATGTTTTCAACATTCTCTAGCCAATAAACCCATCCATGTAACAAGGCCTCGCCCATTCTTACTTTTGTGTTTTATTGATGATTGCCAAACTTTAGTAGTGGGAAAAATTATTTTTCATTACACTTTTTCTTATTATTCTTTCTTTTCACATTCAATCTTAAACAACTTCAATAACATTACTTTTACGGTTCTTAAATTTAATTACACTTATGAATAAACCCATCCATCAAATCGCTAAAACATTTAGCGCTCTTTTTATTGTTGCTTTAATAGCTTCCTGTCAAACAAAAATGGAGCCCAAAGAAGAAGATAATGCTTCATCAAAAGAGGGCAGCTTTAATGGTAAAATCGCACTAGATATTCGTGATTCAGAATCTGATTGGACACCCTACACACCTAAGTCTGCTCCAAAAGGTGCACCTAATGTACTTTTTATACTTTATGATGATACTGGGCTTGGAGCTTGGTCACCTTATGGTGGAGGTATTAATATGCCAACCATGGATAAGTTAGCTGCAAATGGATTAACATATACCCAATGGTATACAACCGCTTTATGTTCTCCAACTCGTTCCACTATTCAAACAGGTAGAAATCACCATTTAAATGGGATGGCTGCCATTACAGAAACGGCTGACGGTTTCCCTGGTGCTAATGGAAGAATTGGTGCTGAAGTAACACCACTTTCTAAAATATTACAAGACAACGGTTACAGCACGTTTTGGATTGGTAAAAACCACAATGTTCCAGAACAAGATGTAGCCTCTGGAGGAAGTAAAAAACAATGGCCTTTACAAATGGGATGGGATCGTTTTTATGGATTTATTGGTGGAGAAACCAACCAATGGTATCCAGATTTAATTGAAGATAATCACTTTGTTGAAAGAGAATTTGAAGAAGGATACCATCTTTCAAAAGATTTAGCCGACCACGCTTTAGGAATGTTGCGTGATCAACAAGCTACAAATCCATCAAAACCTTGGTATTTATGGTACAACCCAGGGGCTAACCACGCGCCACACCATGCTCCAAAAGAGTATATCGCAAAGTACAAAGGTAAATTTGATGAAGGGTATGATGTCTATAGAGAATGGGTGACCAAAAGAATGATTGAAAAAGAAATTCTACCTGAAGGCACAGTAAACACGCCTATGAATCCAATGCGTGAAGATATGGCTGCGGCTATTGATATGGTTCGTCCTTGGAACACCTTAAATGATGATGAAAAGAAGTTGTTTTCAAAAATGGCGGAAGTATATGCTGGTTTTTCTGAATATACCGATGCGCAAGTAGGCAGAGTTATTGACTATCTAGAGGAAAGTGGTCAATTAGAAAATACCATTATATTGTATGCTGCAGATAATGGAGCATCGGGTGAAGGTTCTCCAAATGGTTCGGTAAATGAAAATAAATTCTTTAACGGCTACCCAGATGAGTTATCTGAAAACATGCAATATATAGATGTATTGGGTGGCCCAGAAACCTACGAGCATTACCCAACAGGTTGGGCTTCTGCCTTTTCTGCGCCTTTTAAAATGTTTAAACGATATTCTCAATATGCCGGTGGTACAAACGACCCATTGGTAATTTCATGGCCAAAGGGAATAAAAGCAAAAGGTGAAATTCGTAATCAATACCATCACTCGGTAGATATTGTTCCTACTTTATTAGAAGCAATTGGATTGGAGATGCCAGAAGTTTACAACGGGGTTAAGCAAGTGCCTTTATCAGGCGTTTCTATGGCATATACCTTTGATGCAAAACCAAATGATGCAACTCAAAAGCATGTGCAGTATTTTGCTATGTTAGGCTCTCGTGGAATTTGGATGGATGGATGGAAAGCAGCAGCTATTCATGCGCCTCTTTCAGGTAAAGGAAACTTTGATAAAGATGATTGGGAATTATATCATGTGGCAGTGGATAGATCGGAGTCTAAAGATTTAGCTAAAGAAAACCCAGAAAAATTACAAGAATTAATTGATGCTTGGTTTGTAGAAGCAGAAAAAAACAATGTACTTCCATTAGATGATAGAAGTGCTGCTGAAATTATTAGTATTGAAAGACCACAATCAGAGCCAAGCAGAGACCGATACATTTACTATCCGTTTGCTGCACCAGTGCCTGAAGGTAATGCTGTAAATGTTAGAGGTCGTTCATACAAAATCTTGGCAAACGTTGAAATCACAAATAAATCATCCGGAATTGTATTTGCGCATGGTTCTCGTTTTGGTGGCCATAGTCTTTTTATTAAGAACAGAAAATTATATTATGTCTATAATTTCTTAGGCATTAAACCAGAGCAAGTGTTTCAATCATCGGTAAAACTCACTCCTGGGAAATATACCGTAGGAATGGAATTTACTCGAGAAAAAACGGGTGAAATGGGAGAATCAATTGGAGCCATGAAACTATACATAGATGATAAGGTGGTAGCAGAAGGACCGATGAAAACCCAACCTGCAAAGTTCACCTTGTCAGGCGATGGATTATGTGTAGGATATGACAGTGGTGATGCTGT
>CAYPJC010000252.1:0-3930 GCA_964410855.1 uncultured Flavobacteriales bacterium
TGGTAAAAAATTCGGATGGTGTGAAGACAAATATGGTATTTCATGGCAACTTAACCTTTCAGAATAAAGTTCGAATTATAATGTAAGCCGTCCTACTTGAAAGAATAAATCCATGCGATGAAAACCCTATTACTGGGTATATTTAACTGCACCTTTGAGCGGAAAATATGTAGGTGCTAAAGAACTAGAAAATTGAGTTTAGAGAATTTACTTTAGAAATGTATTTTCAGTTTGCTTCAATGAAAAAGATATTAGAAATAAAGAAATGATAATAAGGGAAAGTCAAAACCTGTCTGCTGCAGCCAGGTTTAGTGTAGCCCATGTGGCTTTAACTTTATAACCCATGTACCTTAACAGACATTGAAAAAATCCAAATGAATCAAAAAAGAAAATGAGTGGCAAAAATATTGGAATAAAAATTCTACACTTCCCACTAATAAAGATAATAATAGGATTTATTGTTATTGCCGGAATAGTTGGAATTGGGCAGAGTATAATCAAAAAAATATTAGACTTAATAGAAATTGATAAAGATTTAAAGAATCTAATTGGAGGAGTACTTGTCGCGATACTTGCGATAACTTCTTATCTGTATTTCTTTAAGTTTTATGAAAAAAGAAAAATCACAGAATTCTCCAAAAACGGTATTCTTAAAAACTTAATTATTGGAGTTATTTTAGGAGCAGTTCTACAATCGTTGACAATCTTTATAATATACTTAAAAGGAGGCTATTCTTTTATATCTATAAATCCTATTTTATTTATAATTCCACCATTGGTAATGGGTTTTACTTCTGCAATTTTTGAAGAAATTCTCTTTAGAGGCATAATATTTAGAATTACAGAAGAAAAATTGGGAAGTTATATTGCCCTAATAATTTCTGCTCTTATTTTTGGAGCATTACACCTTGCCAATCCAAACAGTTCATTAAGCGCCGGTATTGGTCTTGCAATCCAAGCAGGACTGTTACTTGCCGCTGCTTATATATATTCAAGAAATTTATGGTTTCCAATTGCTATTCATTTTTCTTGGAATTTTACCCAATCTGCAATTTTCGGTGCAAATGTATCAGGAAATACAATTTCAAAAACATTAGTAAGCTCTAAAATAGAAGGAGCCGAATGGTTCACCGGAGGACAATTTGGGCCAGAAGGCTCTATACAGGCAACTATTTTTTGTCTTATTGCAACAATTATTCTTTTAATATTAAGTCATAAAGAAGGGCAAATCATAAAACCATACTGGAAGAAATAATAGCGAATTGTAGTGAACAATTCAAAGTAATTCAAGCAAACCTAGATACCTATAACAACAGAGACATTAAAACCTTTATATCTTTCATAGTTGATGACATTAAATCTTGCAATTCAACTGAACGTGACCCTTATATAAAAGGAAAAGACAAGTTTCGCAGGCGCTATACTGAGTGCTTTAAAAAATCTCTTTAACTGGATTCTGAAATTAAAAGCAGAATAGTTTTTCAATTACGAATACAATACAGGATCAAATGGCAGCAAATAGCCCTTTGAACTCATCTTAATGTATGAAGTTTCTGAAGGAAAAACAATAAAGACTACTGCAATTAGAAAATAAATTTTAATTATTTAAAAAAATAGTCACACTTGTTATTATTTTTAACCAATGAATAAATTCAAACCCCTTCAGATGAAATTCATAATCGTTGCTTTTGGTCTTCTACTCTTTTCAGCTTGCGGCCCTATAAGTGAAACCAACGTAATTATTCGAACCGAAGCTTCAGGCATGGGTCCATTTTTTGCCGGCCCAAATAGCTTAATTGCAGAATATGAAGTAAATCTTTCAGCCATTGAAGGATTAGAAGACCTTAGTAAAGATCAACTAAAAGAAATCAAAATCAATTCAATAAAGGTGACTTTGAACGAATCAGATAGTTTAAACTTTGATTTCTTCACTAGTGCATCTCTTCAATTGGTTGGTTCAAATACAGGCATGCAAAGCATTGCCATTAAAAATCCGATAGATGCTAATGGTCGAGAATTATTACTTGAAGTGAGCGAAGAAGCCGATGTAGTTGACTATTTTAAAAATGATAAATTCAGTTTAGTACTGGATTTGGATTTCCTAGATGACTCCTTTGATGAAGAAATTGGTGCCATTATTGTATTGGACCTAAACATTAAACACAATTAAAAAAATTATGAAAAAGATTATTCTATCTACCCTATTCAGTTTTATATTATTCACTGTTTCCTATGCTCAAAGTTCAGATGAAGCCGACCGTTTGCTAGGCGTTTGGGAACCTTCACATGGAAAAGCAAAGGTAAAAATTGATAAAATCGGAGATAAATATTATGGTAAAATAGTGTGGCTTAAAATTCCTATTGATCCTGAAACTGGAAATCCTAAAATAGATAAAAACAATCCTGATGAAAAGCTGAGAAGTACACCGCTCAGAGGTTACCGGATTTTAAAAGACTTTAGCTATACTGATAAGGGTGAATGGACTGAAGGCACCATTTATGATCCTGAAAATGGCAACACTTATAGCTCTACCATAAAAATGACCGACGAAAACACTTTAGACATTAGAGGCTATATTGGTATCTCTGCCTTAGGAAGAACAGACGTTTGGAAGCGACTTAAAATGCCAGCTAAAAAGAAATAATAAATCATGAAATACGCTAAGTCAATCAGCCTAATTCTATTGGGTTATTTTATCCCTTTTTCATTTCTTGTAGCTCAAACTGATACTACTCAAGCGGAGGAGGAAGAAGATTATAGTATTTACGATGACTTAGAATTTGTAGATGAAAGTGCCAAACGCTTTGCCTCTGTTAAAGTAAGTGGTAAGAGTCCTGATAAATTAATATCTATTGGATATGACTTCCAAGGAAGTTATGATATGGAAGCGGATGCCTTTGGTGCTTTTGAAAAATCTACTCAGCGAATTAATTCTACCCAAGGTTTTCGTTTTGGAGCCAACATTCCTGTCATCTCAAGAAATAGCATTATTATTCAGGCCGGATTGATTTATTGGAATTATCAATATGATTTCGAAAACGCTGGTGAACTAAGCAATCCCTTGCATAAAACATTGAGCAATAATGGCTTAAACACCATAGATGGAGCTATAACAGTTTATAAACCCTTAAATGAAAAAAGTTTTTTATTGATGAGAGTTGCCGCAGGGATGAGTGGCGATTACAAGTTTGGCGATTTTCAACCCATGAAATACAATCGGTATTCTGTAGCCTTATTGTGGGGAAAGAAACCAACCGATTATAAGCAATGGGCAGTTGGTATTTCAAGAACATATAGAGCCGGAGAATTAAATTACCTTCCAGTTATCATGTACAATTGGACGGCATCAAACCGCAAATGGGGAATTGAAACATTGTTTACTGCAAGAGGAGATGTTCGCTATAATTTCAACCCTAGAAGTATGTTATTCTTTGGTTTCGACTTAGAAGGCACCAGTTTCAGAATTGGCAACAATGAAGAACTAGAAGAGCCTTTAAATGATTTAGAAATTAGAAGAAGTGAATTGCGTTTTCGTTTCAAGTATGAGCGTCAATTGATTGGTTTTCTTTGGATTTCCGCAAAAATAGGTTACCGCTATGACTATAGCTTTAACGTGGATCGAGTGAAAAATGGAGAAGACTTTTTTAGAGGATTTTTCGGCGATCAAGAATATGCGATGCAAAACACCCTCACCAATCCCCTTTTCTTCAACTTTAGCATCAATTTGGTAAGCCCATAAATAGTCGACTTGATACTAGTTCTATTAAATACCCTGAAGTTTTCAATTTAGTTTGCTTTTACTATTTTTAGCTATGACTTATCTGTAAGGTAACTACAATTGAAAAATATGAACAAAATGAGAAACCTCCTATTAATCATTCTAGCAATCACTTCAATTTCTTGTAATGCTCAGGACAAAAAAACTAAAA
>CAYPJC010000253.1:0-3928 GCA_964410855.1 uncultured Flavobacteriales bacterium
ATACAAGCAAACCCAAATGATTAATCTTGAAATAAATGAATCGGCTGGGGTGTATTTTATTGCCCTTGAGTCGGAAGGAGAAAGTGCGGTAATTAAATTGGTAAAAGAATAGCCATCGGAATTTAAAAACAGCCAAAACGTTCCCGTCAATGAACGAATGAACTCGTATTATTCATAAATATGCTTGATAAGCTAAGTTTAATCTAAGAGTTTTGTTATTGTTCTGAAAAACAATAAATTACCTCATTGCAAGACTTGTACTCATCGCTTACTGTCATTACTCGTTTTATACTCATCGTTTACTGTTATTGCGATGAGTGGAGTGCAACGAAATGAACGCTTGTCCGCCGGAGGAGGAAAGCAATCTCAGTTTAACGGTTAGCTTGCTTCTTGAATAATAAAAGCCTTCAAATCATCTAATTGCTGATCACTCATTCTTTCTTTAGGATAAAGTGGCATATATCTGGGTTTTCCTTTACCTACATAGGTTCCATGCCTGCTAATCTCATATATGTTATATGCCCCATTGTGATCTATATTTCTCAAAAATTTTTGAAAAGTAATTTTACTATTATCTAACATCATTCCTGCAACACCTTCATAAGAGTGGCAGCTTTGACAACTCAATTCATAAATTTTTTCCCCATTTAAAGGATTTCCTTTGTTGGAAAACCCTTTTTCTGGATCAATCGGTTTCTCTCCAAAAGTTGCTGGGGAGTATAACGCATATTTACTCTTTACTAATTGAATCAACTCTTCATTATTCCCTTTAGAACTTGATTGAAGCGTTTTCAGCTCTTCTTTAGTTAGCTCTAGGTCACTAACTTTTATTTGATTGTTCCAATAGTATGCTAAGATTGCTTCTAACTCCCAATCCTCCAGATACCTTCCTGATGAACAAACTTTAGCACACAACTGGCTTGCTTCGGCCAAGCTTTTATTTGCTGGCTTAACTAAATCACCATATTTCAAATAATAATCCCCATTGTACCAACTTTCTCTATTGGCAATTCCAAAAAATGTGCTTCCTTGCAAAAACTTCATCTTTCTTTCGGCAACATAATCCAACCTTGTATCCGGATTAAAAACTTTTAAATCGGGATCTTCTCTATCTTGATTGTGGCAAGAAGTACAGACATAATATTTACTTATGAATGAAGACTTTTTCCCATTTGGCCCAATCGTTTTGCCATAGTTAATTAAATCAAACCCTCTTTGAATAGTCTCTTGATTAGCTTCAGGTCTTGCATGATCGGGTAATTTTGCCCCTAATTCGTTTAATAATTCCCAAATAGGAGAATCCTTTGTCCATGTTGACTCTGAAAAAGGAACCCAAGATAGGTTTATGATACAAGCACCTATAAATAAGACAATGATACTTGTATATCGATGAGAAGTAATGAAGGATTTTAGTCGTTTGTTTAAATTCATTTCAACTAGCTTACTTGTATTTTCTTCCTTTCAATTGAAAATTTCGACTTATATTAAATCCGAAATGAATGTCTCCATCTGCCCAATTTCCTCTTGTTTCACCAATAAAGAACTTTTCAATCATCCCTTGAGAATTTGAAACATTGAGCTGAAAAACATGCCCTTTCGTTTCAATATCAATCCCAAAAGAAAGAGAATTATAAAACTCATCTGACAATTGGTTTGGGAAAGTATAGTAGTATTCCGTTTGAAAAGATATTGTCTTGGTTAATTGATACCTTGTTGCGCCGCCAATGGAAAAAACATCGTTCTCAACCTCAGTGCTTTCTACTAAATTTCTATGCACATAAGTAGGCATTAATTGTAAAGAAAAACGCTCAGAGAATTTTCTAGCTACCATGATTTGATTGGTGTAAAAAAGGCGTGAACTAAAATAATTTTCTCTGTCTTGTTCAGGGAAATCTGCTGTTTGAGTGGCTATTGAAGATAAAAAGCTAAGGCTTACTAAAGAGCCATTTTCCTCCCTCTGGCGTATTAATCTGGCTTTTACAAAGCCATCTACAGTCTTTTCATAAGAGCTTCTGCCAATTCCAATTGTTAGCCAATCCCAAATTCCATAATCTAGCCCTAATCTAATAGTTGCTTGATCAAGACCAAAGAACTCATCTATTCCTCCGCTAATGCTTCCAAAACGATGTGAAATAATGAATTTTAGCTGACCTTCTTGATTCGTTTCTACCGATTGACCATTGATAATACGTGTATCTTTAAACGTAAAAGCTGTTAGCTCTCCCTTCTCTTTTTCTTGTCCAACAAGTGCACTAAGGTATAAGAATCCAAATCCAAAAAGAATATGCTTTAGCTTCATAGTAGTAATTAATTATTTGGTGCTTCTTGATTTAACCAAGCTTGAATCTGATCGAGTTCACACTTTGATAATACTCCATTGGGCGGCATGTTTTGTTGAACAATTACTCTATTTTCAAATGATCCATTATCTACTTTCCTTTTTACTTCTTCATAAGAATCAAAAACCCCATTTCCGGTTCCGACGGCAACATGACAAGATGTAATGGCGCAAGATTTGTTAATAATTGGTTCAATATCAATTGAATATTTCACATATTCAATTTCACAAGAATTATCTGAAGGGTAAAGCTCTTCCTCATTATCATAATAGCAAGATGAAAACCAAATCAAAAACCCCAAAAGAATTATTCTCTTCATACTATTAATTATTAGGAGCTCCTGCGCTGGTCCAAACTCGTATAGCTTCTATTTCACATTCAGGAAGCATTTGTCCACCCAATGGCATTGCTTTAAAACCTGGGGCATGTAAAACAACATTGAGCAATCGTTGATCTATAGCAATCGCCTTAATTCCATTATAAGTTGTTAAATCTATTCCACCACCTGGCTGAAATCCATGATGGCAGCCTTGGCATTTTTGTTGAACAATTTTTAAAATAGATCCTGAAAAAGTAATGTTAGTGGTATCACATTTAGTGTTTGAGTGACAAAATGAGTTTTCTGCCCCGTCTAAAATCCATTGCCTTATTTTATCTATATTTTCTTGAGCCAAACGATTCGCCCCTAAAGGCATTCTATCGTTCAGGTTTGTTTCCGTTATTCTCTTGTATAATTTACTGTTATCAGGATCTCCTGCCGTGACAACATTTGAATTAGTAAGATTATCGTACGTTGAAAGTATAACCCCAGCCGTGCCTGTGCCTGCATCATGACAACCACTAAATGCGCACGAAGAAACAAGTATTGGAAGAATATCATTTTGAAAGTAGACCTTAGTGGTATCGCACAAATCCCTTGAGTCTTCATTTGGATCTTCCTGAGGCACAAGTTCTTCTTCATGCTTACACGAATAAATAAATAGAAAAACTGTTAAAGACAAGAGCGTTAATCTCATGAGCTATTGATTATTAAAGATTTATAAAAATAGAGAAAATCTTCTTGCCTCTATTTAAGCCTTTTCTAAGGTTAGTATTGAAATCTCAGGTAATATGCCTACTCTGCCTGGGTAGCCAATATATCCAAACCCTCTGTTCACATATAGGTATTGATTATTCATCGCGTAAATTCCAGCCCATTCATCATACATATACTGCACTGGGCTCCATTTAAACCCAGGTATTTCTACCCCAAATTGCATCCCATGTGTGTGCCCTGAAAGTGTTAAATCTATATTTGGATGATTGTTTAATACCTCAGCTTTCCAATGACTAGGGTCGTGAGATAATTTACGGCTGTTTCTTCCATATCTTGTATAGCCTCATTTAGTTTACCATACTTGGGAAATCTTCCTTTTTTACTCCAATTTTCGACTCCAATTATACCCAATTTTTCTCCTTCAACCTCAATTATACGATGTTCATTAATAAGTAACTCCCAACCCATATTTCTTTGAATATCAGCAAGGTCTTTTAAGTTCTTTTTCTTTTCTCGAACTGAAGCCCATTGGACATAATCTCCATAGTCGTGG
>CAYPJC010000254.1:0-1637 GCA_964410855.1 uncultured Flavobacteriales bacterium
CGTCCATGTCGTGATTTACAGAACTAGGTAACGGAGCATCAATTCTTAGGTAATTATTGGGTTTTTCTATGGCATCGTAAATTTGCCGGACTTGATAATCTACCGTTTCAGCAACTCCACTCATCATGATATCAATAATTGGTTTTACCCATTCAGCTTGTCCCCAATTTTTAGCCTTACGATAAGGATAACTTGTTTTGTCGTTGCCGGTTCCTATTGATAAAATCATCATATCTGATGCTGTGACAGCTTTATTTTTTTCAGGCTTTTTAAACAACTTTCTAGCTTCTGCATAAGCACATAAAGTTGGATTATTGGCAAACACTCCGCCATCAATTAATGTATAATATCTATCTAAATCATCTTTTATGTGAGCACATTCAAAATAAGTAGGCGCAGCAGCAGTGCTCAAAGCAGCATCTTTAACGAAAAAATTATTGCCTTTTCTAAGTGCATCTTGTTGTGTAAAGAAATGTGCTTTTCTTTTTTCAATATCATAAGCAGTAATTAAACTTGGTTTAAGAAGTTCACTTAGACGCGCTTTACCCATGTATTTATTTAATGCTTTTTTCAATCCTTTATTGGGATATTTTTCATCCAATATGCCACCAGCAGAACGAATTTTTTGAAAAAGGGAGCGTTCAAAAATTTCTTCTCCATGCTCAAAATATAGGCCAACAACTTCATTTGCCGTATATTTAGGGCGGCCTTTCTCCCCTTCTAAAAGATAACAACTGCTTAGAATTCCACCTGTACTTGTTCCTGCCATCAAATCGAAATGATCTGCCAATCGACTTTTTGGATCATTGCAAATTTGCTGTATTTTTTTTTCAAGAGTACATAAAATAACTCCTGGAATAACTCCTCTTATTCCTCCTCCATCGATAGATAAAATACGGGTGTGTTTGTCTTGATTTGCCATAATTTGTTAAGTTATATAGGGTAAAATTTATTTAAATACTCACGGATAAAGACGCTAGATTCAAATTCAGTAAGTATCAATTCATCTTTTTTGTAAAATCCATGTCGTTTCTCAAATTGTCTATATTGATTTTGAAGTGCTTTAATATTTCCAGATTCGCCATCTTTTAAATAGCCTAGTATTTCAAAAATATTTTCTAATGTGCTAAACACTTCTTGTTTTTCATTCGTATTGTAGTTTAAATTTATAGAGCCAGAATAATGGGCTAATGAGATCTCTTAATTTTGAAATCTTGCTGTAAAAACTTTTTTCAATTTGTGATAGATTTGAGCTACAGCTGTCTAATTTGTTTTTTAATCCAATATTTTGATTCTTAATTTTGTTTAAATTTATTTCTAATACGTAAATTCTCCTATACGAACCTTTCTTTCATTTGACTTAAAAACATTATAAACATAAGCAGACTGTTTTTTCAATCTACTAACTAGATTATTATACATTGGGCTGCTTGAGCTTGGTGTAACCCAGCTATTTTGCGAATTGATAAATTCATACTCCTTAGCATAAATGGTAAATCTTTTTGTATAGTGGCTAGGCTCTGTAGATTGATTAGGTGGCATTGTAGAACCGTAGCAATGTTTAAAAAAAATTCAAAACCAATCTCCCCGATTAATGTCTTGATGTAGCCAATAAGAGAACCAGTAATTTATAAATA
>CAYPJC010000254.1:1737-3884 GCA_964410855.1 uncultured Flavobacteriales bacterium
AGGAACAGCTCATAAATTAATAATAAGGCAAATAATCCTAAATTAATCCATGACAATACTAGCATTCTACTCAATGTAATAGACCTTGTAACTGCAGAATAATGCCCAAAATAAGCTCGAGTTAATCCTTCTAAAAGTAAAGGTAAAATTAAAAAGACAATCGTAAAAATAAGACTTAATGGGATAAGCCTTTTCTCTAAAATTAAAAATAATTTATTCATTGGTATCGTTGAATCATAGCAATATTTAAAAACTTCTTTAAAACAAATCACTAGGATTAATATAGTGATCGAAAAAATAATATAAATATCTGGAAATAGTCTTTTAACTGAAGGAGAATGTCCGCCAGCTAGACCTACTAAAACTAGAGGTAAAATTAAAAAGACAATTATGGGAATAAGACTTAATAGAATACGTCTTTTCTTTAAAATTAATTTACTCATTTTGATATCCCGTTTGTACACTTTGAAGAAACTTGTCTAAGGCATAAGTTACATCTGAATTAGAAATAAGAGGGATATCGCTAAAGTCAACAAAGGATGATTGAAAATCATTCCATATCTCATATCCCAAAACGAACCTAGCAACAGAAGAATAAAGAGCTATATAAATAAACGGATAAATATCCTTAATCCGCTGTACCCAGTCATTATAATGAGAAAAAGAACTTCCAAGCCAGTTACTCTGTGCATCAATTAAATCCCATTCTGTAGCAAAATTGGTAAACCGCTTTGTATAATGTCCATTTGGATTTGCAGGTACAATGGCACCGTAATAATGTGAAAAAATGTCTTTTATTCCAGTATTGGGGTTACTTGTAATAATATCGTCATGTGCCGTTTTCAATCCAAAAGCGTCTACATCTCCATATAAATCTTTTTGAGGAAATACTGAACTATAAGATGCATCAATTTGAGTGTTAGTCGGATTGGAGCTTTTGTTATATGCATCAGCCAATGCTGAAGCAATATCGCCTATAAAGCCTACCAAGTCTAAGCCTTTGTCTATGCCAATGCTCTGAAAGAAGGTAGCAGGAGAGCCATTTATACCTTCGTGCAATAAAAAATTAAGTCCAACAAAAGCATGTCCAAAATCTATTAAGATACTATTATGGTTCATGTTTAGATTAGATGTAGTAAGTACCCCAAAGTTAATTTCAGATATATCTTCTTCTTGAATTACTCTCAATTTACAGCCAGTAGGTGGGAAAATTAACAAATAATTACTTTTCGGCAAACCAATTACCGTGCAAGTAGCACCCTGAAAGTAAGGAGAGTTTACAGATGCTTTCATAAAAGCAGGAGCCTGTCCTCCTTTTCCAGGATAACCAAAATGATGTGCATTAATCCGAGTTACTGTTTCAGCCGCATTGTTATCATAGTTTAATTGATTTTGATATACACTACTAACTTCGTCTATTGCTAATTGTACAGTATTGTAATTTTTTATCAGGTCTTGATTTTTAATGGTTGCACTTATAACAGCCGAATTAGACTTCAAATTATATACAGTTCCCCCTTTAACAGTAATACCTGATGAAACGGAGGTGTAAATTCCGCTATTATCAAGCCCTACTAATTGTAACGGTATGTCATATTGTTCTTGATCATTGTCATCTCTACTTTTAATAATAGGTGGAATGGTTTGAAATTGAAATAAAATATCGTGTAAGTTGGCATCTATACCTGTTACTAAGCTTAACATAGAACTGTGTTGTGCTTTTGTTATGAGTAAGCTACCGATGCCACCGGGCAATACCATTTTTCCAACTTTGTTGTTGGGTTCTACTGCCAATACCTCTGTACTAACGCCTGAATTGACCAATATTTTCCTGAAGACCTTATAGTTTTTTTCGTCAGATTGGTATTCTTCAAAAGGTTTCATAGCTTTATCTTCTATTGAAATTCCTCCATTCATAGAAACTGCATCGGAAACCCCAACTCCAATGGAAAAAATACTGGGTGGTGAATAAACCTCTAATCTTGAAATATAATAACCCACATTTTGTGAGTCTACAGCTGTTGTAACTTGGTATATTCCAGCAAACTCAGGAGAAATAATAAACTTCTTGCGAATTGAAGCGGTCCACTGTGCTTTTATCGTAGCTGTAAAAGTTGGTAGGGGTTCTAAAGTACCAAAAGCGTTAT
>CAYPJC010000255.1:0-3870 GCA_964410855.1 uncultured Flavobacteriales bacterium
AACTATCACATAGAACCAATGAAGGGCCTCCTGCATCAGCTCTTGAATCCCAAGGTGAAGAATTATCAAAATCTACAGAATCTATAAGCACACCTAAAACATCTTTTATTGTAATGTCTTCTCCTCCATTGTCTAAAGTACCGGAAGTCCATATAAAGTCTGCATTAAACCCAAAAACTGTTCTAAATGCTGCTGAATCCACAGCCCCCACAAAATATTGTCCTGCTAGAATGCTATCGTTTGCGGTGAACGTATGGGAAACACCTTCCTCAATTGAATACCCATTCAAATTAATAGTAGAAGACGATATATTAACAAATTCGATAAACTCTAATGAATCACTTCCACTTTCTGGTGGATTATACATGATCTCAGTAATTGTTAGTTGTGCTTTCACACTTGAAAAACAGCATATTGCAAGAAATAATAAGCTGACAACTTTTGTAAAAAAGGGTATATATTTTTTCATAGAAAGAAGTTAATTATTTACGAAAATACCTAATATTTATCAGTTTCTAATTCCAAATAGGTCTAATAAGTATAATATGCTTATTAATATTTTCTTAAATAGTTTAACTAATTAAAAGCCAATACCCTATTGAATAATTAATTTAAAACTCGCTGAAGTACTATTTAGTTAAGATGCTCTCAAATAACATTCTACTTATTTTGTTAAAATAACGCTTTGTTTTAAATGAAGAAACCCATTGAATTCCTCTTATACTATTTGTTAAGAAAACTTCATCTGATTTTTCTAAATCTGTGATATTTAACTCCATCTCTTGAACATAAACTCCCAAGTCTATAGCTTTTTGAATGATTATTTTGCGCATGACTCCATTTAAGCACCCTTCGGTTAAATGCGGGGTGTATAATTTATTTCCAATAACTAAAAACAGATTAGAGGAGGTTGCCTCAACCAACCTATTATCTTTGTTTGTTATGATTAAATCATCTAACCCACTCTTCATTAGCTCAAGAGAAGCTTGAATGTAGGGCAAAGAATTCATGGACTTAATAGCTGAAAACTGATCAACTGATAATTTAATTTTGTTGCATATTCCAATAGATAGACCTTTCTTATTAAGCATAAAAGAATTGGTCTTTAGTAATTCAGTCTCAATAAAATATTCAGCTTTATTAGATTCAGGTTTATATTTTCCCTTGCCATTCCTAAACACACTCAAGCGTAAAGCCCCATCGTTTTCAATTTCATTTTTAATCAAGAGTTGATTAATACAAAGTTCGATTTCCTTTTTTTGTGCTAAAGAAAACTCTATTTGCAATACTTTTAGCCCTTCTATTAATCTGCTGAAGTGATGCCTTAAAAAACAAGCTTTACCATTTATAATCCGAATACTTTCAAATAATCCATCGCCATACTTTAAAGCACGGTTTAATCCAAAAATGGGTTGATTCTCTGAATAGAACTTATTGTTGTAACATAGGTAATTTTCCTCCAAAGTCAATCCCTTTAAGTTAAGTTAGAATGGCAAAAGTGCTACTATTTGGTTGATAAAAGCCAGAAATGACTGCGGAACTGTCAAAATAGTAAATGCCACACCAAAAATTGCACCCCAAAAATGAGCATCATGATTAATAAAGTCTCCGCCCTTTTTACCTTGAGTATAAGAATATATTAAGTAAATAACAGCCCAAATAATACCAGGAAAACAAATTATACCGTAAAGGCAAATTGAAGTTCCGGGACTAAATATTACAGAAGAAAACAAAACTGCAGATACAGCACCAGATGCCCCTACTGAGTGATAGTTCGAATTACCATTGTGTTTTTTATAAGTGGGGAGAACGGCAAAAACAATTCCTCCAACATACAATAACACAAAGTAAAATGTACCCAAGCTCCCTGCATAAGCCTCAAAATAATTTTGAGTAACATCTCCAAAAAAGTAGAGAACCAGCATGTTTAAAATTAGATGCCACCAATCTCCATGTAGCAAAGCATGAGAAAAGAAGCGATACCACTCCCTATTCTTTTCAATAAAGTAAGGTGAAAAGTCTAACTGATAAAATATCTTCGAATTCTTAAAAGCAGGAATAGAAACTGCTACAGTAAGTATTATTATGATAATTGTAATTGACATACCTTATGAGAATAGGTCCATTTGTGGAGCATCTCCTGAATCCGATGAATCATCATCCTTGATCTCTTCATCGTCCTCATCTTCTATCTTTTCAACGCCTTTAGATGGAGTCTCTTCTGCCACCGCCGATTCACCCTCAGCAGCAGACTCTTCCACTTTAGGCTTAATGACTTCAGCTTCAATTACTTCTTCTGGCAATAGTGTACTTAGCTCAACACCCAATTTTTCTGCAGCTTCCTCCATCCCTAATAAATCAATCGATTTCACATTCTCATAACTCAATTTATTACCTAATGCTTTATACCCTTTAACAGCGATAAAATCTTTCAGATTAATTACATCATTTTGCTTCACCTCTTTCCCTCTTGACTTAATATAAGACATCTCAATTACAGCACTAAACTCTGATGATGCAATTTCTAAATGGCTTTTTTCATGTTCACTAATAAACAGCGTCTTTTTATCAGAGGGCTCCACTAAAAACCGCTTGACGAAATAGGACTCTTTCTCTCCATCAAAATATACAGCCGTTACTGGCTTATCAGGATTCCATTTTTCGATAATAATTAAATCCTCTTCGAAATGAGTAGAAATATTGGTTCCGGTCAATTTGTAAAACCCAGACTGTGTAATGGTTAATATTCTATCATCTGATTTAAACTGTCCCAATAACTCTCCCCTTCCTTCTGTATTTATTCGCTGAACAGAATCATCGTACCATATTTTTCGGGCACTTAATGTTGAACTGCCTTCTTCTTTTAACTTTATTTTACTAATCAGGTGCTTACTTAATATATTCCCTTTTGCAGCCCTTCCCTTTATGGCCAATTCAGCAAAATCAGTATCAAACTTCAGTTTCTTTAATTTTGCCTTAGGTCTTAACAATACTTGCACTACTTCCGCTTCTCCATTTGGATTAGGAGTAAAGTACAAGACTTTAGATCCCGGATTACCTGCTGTAAGTGGGTATTCTTTATCCCTCGTAATGGAGGTTACTGCAAATCTTTTAATCATTGCATTTCCAGCTTTCCCATCCTGATAAATTAGATTATAAATAGTTCTACTATCCCCCTTTTTCCATACTTGAACATGAATGATATTTTTACCCACAAAAGATTTTGCCTGAATTTTCTGCACTTGCATTACTCCATCCTCTCTAAAGATAATGATGTCATCAATATCAGAACAGTCTGCCACAAATTCAGAATCATTACGCTTCAATCCATGACCAATAAATCCTTCCTCTCTATTTACATACAACTTGGTATTTGCTACAGCAACTTTAGTAGCATCTATACTTTCGAAGGATTTTATTTCTGTTCTTCTTTCTCTACCCTTTCCGTGCTTTTCTTTAATATGCTTGAAATATGCAATGGCAAAATCAGTTAAATTTTCAAGGTCATGGTTAATTTGCTTGATCTCTTCCTCTATTCTGATGATTAATTCATCTGCTTTAAATCCATCGAATCGTGAAATTCTCTTGATTTTAATTTCAGTTAAGCGAGTAACATCATCATCTGTTACTGATCTTAATAAATGCTTCGTATGCGGTTTAAGACCTTTATGAATGGCTGATATAATTTCTTCCCAAGTTTCACATTCCTCAATGTCTCTGTAGATTTTATTTTCTATAAAAATTTTCTCTAAAGAGGAGAAATGCCATTGTTCTTCGAGCTCTGTTTTTCTAATTTCGAGCTCTCGCATTAATAAATACTTCGTGTTCTCCGCATTTATTCTAAGAATTTCATTCACGCCTAAAAACTTT
>CAYPJC010000256.1:0-1323 GCA_964410855.1 uncultured Flavobacteriales bacterium
TGAGGCAATAAAATTGATTAAGAACGAATTACTTTCTATATTTTTAATAGCAAAAGAGGCCTCCGAAGGAATGTTCGGAGATTGTTCTATTATCTGTAGAGCCATGTCTTTAATTGAACCAACTAAAGCTTTGAATTTGTTATCTTTTGGAACTTTACTTACTTCATGAGCTTGAACTCTAGCTTTTAAGTAAGGGTCAAAGTCTGTTATTTCTAGTAGCTTAAACCGTTTTTTTCCTTGAATGATTACCGTTGTGTTCCCATCGGGCATTCTAAATATTTTCAGAATCCTTGCTATGGTGCCAATCTCAAACAGTTGCTCTTGATTGGGATCCTCCACCGTATCATCTTTTTGTGAGATAACACCTATGGTTTTATCCTTTTTGTTAGCGTCTTGTAAAAGCTTAATTGATTTATCTCGACCAACTGTAATTGGAATCACTACACCAGGAAAAAGCACCGTATTCCTTAGAGGTAAAATAGAAAGCAGTTCAGGAGTCTTCTCCTGATCCATTTCTTCCTCATCCTCTGTAGTCATTAATGGAATAAACTCTGTCTCTGCATCAATCTCTCCTTGAAATGAAAATTGATCAAATTGAAATGAACTCATATATAAATCGTCAAATTGTCAGTTAATAATAATAGTATTGACTTTATTAAGTCTAATCCCTAAGATTCAAGGGTTGTGCCAAAAGTTGATTCTGCTTATCTGTCAGCTAAAAATTTCGATACTTTGTGGTAAGTTCAAAAACTGATTTCAGGATATTTCGTTCAGTTTCATCAAGTTTCTTATTTCTTCTTTCCATTACCTTTTCAGCAACTTCCATCGCTTTTTCGAAGCGGTAAACCATCCATTTTTCTGAACCTCCCCATGCATAGGAAGGAATAAAATTTCGAGGAAAACCTCCGCCATAAACATTTGCAGAAACACCAACTACGGTTGCCGTGTTAAACATGGTATTGATTCCACTTTTAGAATGGTCTCCCATCATCATGCCGCAGAATTGTTTACCAGAGTCTTTAAAACCTTCTTTCTCAAAATTCCAGACCTTAACAGAAGCATAGTTGTTTTTCAAATTGGAAACATTGGTATCAGCGCCTAAGTTGCACCATTCTCCAAGTACTGAATTGCCTAAAAACCCATCGTGCCCTTTATTGGAATACCCAAAAATAACTGAGTTATTGACTTCTCCTCCTACCTTTGAATGTGGGCCAATTGTTGTGGGACCATATATCTTAGCCCCTAATTTAAGCACCGCTCCTTCACACAAAGCCAATCCACCTCGAACAATTGAACCTTCCATTACTTCTGCATTCTTGCCAA
>CAYPJC010000256.1:1336-1566 GCA_964410855.1 uncultured Flavobacteriales bacterium
GAATTCAAAATAGCCGCTTGAACGGTTGCGCCTTCCTCAATAAATAATTCATTCCCAATATGAGTATTTGTTTGATCTAGCTTTTGTGATACCCTTCCTTTTGTAATTAAATCAAAATCGGCTTTTATGGCAGTATCATTCAAAGAAAAAATATCCCAAACATTTTCAATAAGCTCATATTCGTGCTCAAAACCAACTTTTTCGAAAGTATTTGCAACTAAATCTTCTGC
>CAYPJC010000256.1:1588-3863 GCA_964410855.1 uncultured Flavobacteriales bacterium
AGATCGAATAGCCAGTATTCGGCTAAACTTCTTATCAATAAGGCATTGATTTTCCTGAAGTTGGTGCAAACTACTTACTAAATCACTGTTTGATAAGAGCGATCCATTTAGATAAATGTTATTCGCATCATAGTTACTTGGATACTTTCCTGAAAGGTAATCCTCCGTTAAAAAGGAAAAGTTAGATTCGGGAATTCTTTTTTCCCATTTTTCAGTTAACGTCAATATACCACATCGAATTTCTGATACTGGTCTTGTATAGGTAAACGGCAAAAGATTAATTCGATGATCGTCAAAAAGTATAAAATTCATGCTATTTGTTCCTAAAGGTTTAACTAAAAATCGGTTTAAACGTGATTATTTAGTTCTATTGAATACTATTCAAAAATAACAGAAAAAATAGTGGGTCTTTAGCTAATTTGGCAGCATGTATAAAAAAGATCAACAAAAAGGAATAATCGCATTGATTTTGTTTGGCTCCATTGGTCTTACCTATGCCTTGTTTGATAAAAGTACTGCAAAAGTAGTAGCCGTCATTAGCATAGTTATTTGGTTGATTTCCATGTTTATGCTCAACAAAAAGAATAAGGAAGACTAACTATTTCTTCTTTGGCAAGAGTAACAAAGGCAATAAAGTTAAATCAGTAATAACTGCAGAAACTAAAGTCATACAAACAAACAATCCAATATAGAATGTACTCAGAAAGTCTGAAAATATAAGGCTCCCAAAACCTCCCAACAATATAATGGTAGTTATCAAAATTGCTTTTCCCGTTGATATAAACGTTCTTCTTAAACCTATCAATTTACTACTCCCCAACCTTAACTCCTGACTGTACCTGCTTAAAAAGTGAATTGTATCGTCAACTGCAATTCCAAAGGCTATAGTAAAAACAATAGCAGTTGACATATTAAGATCGATTCCTGCAAAACCAATAAATCCGGCTGTAAGCAAAATTGGAAAGATATTGGGTATTAAAGAAAGGAAAGCCATTTTTACTGATTTGAATAACAAACCCATGGAAAGAGCAATAATGGCAAAAGCAATCAACAAGCCAATAATAATACTTTTAGATACATGCCTCCCACTTTCGTCAATAATAGCTGGTGTTCCTGTTAATTTAAATGCAACGATTTCAGGATTGATGTTTTCTTCAAAATACTCCAATAATTTTTCATTTCTCAAAAGCACTGTTCTGCTCCCAGGATCAACCATTCGTCCATAAATTCGTCCCAATTCTCCATTTTTGTCAACGATTTTATTCTCGGTCATTTTACTTTTAAACGGTTCAATTTTTTCTCTTAAGAAATTATACCTCTTTTCGCTAGTTGGAAGTTTAAAATAATCTGGCCTGCCATTTCGAAGGGTTTTATTAAGATACTTATAAGGTAAATCAGGTGAAATAATTTGATTTACGCCATACACGGTATCCAAATAGTGCGTTACTTTCTCTATTTCTTGCATCACTTCAAAATCAGAAACTTTTTTCTCATTTTGTGGTATTACTGCCATCTCGAAAGGACGAATTCCTCCAAATTGTTTTTGAAAATAGCGTAAATCTTTCATTAATGGTTGACCCTCTTCCAAGTCTTGCATTAAAAAGTAATCGAATTGTATTCTTGAAGAACCAATTAGTAAAACAACAGTTAAAACCGCATAAACGACCAATACTGTTTTTCGATTCCGACAGAGTTTTAAAAAAATAGTTTCCAAAGCCCTCTCCCAAGTATTTTTATGTTTTTTAACCGCTGCAATTTTGGGTGTATTGATCAGCATAAATATGGATGGAATAAAGAGGATCGATAAAACAAATGCTAGAAGAACACCAACAGCTGTAAAGACGCCGAAATTTTTAATGGGTTCCATATTTACTCCGATTAGAGTTACAAAACCAAGTGCTGTAGTTAAGGAAGTTAGTAGGGTGGCAACTCCAACCTTTCTTAACATGTTATTTATGGCTTGTATTTTTGAACGTTTCAACCTAATTTCTTCTAAGTACTTAGAAACTAAATGCACCACGTCGGACATGCCAACCACTAACATGATAACCGGAAGTAGGGTTGTCATCATGTTCAAAGGAGTTCCGCTTAACTCCATAAAACCCAGACTACCAACTACAGCCAATAAGACGGTTGCCATTGGGATTAAAACTCCCCAAAGCGACCGATAAGTAATAATTAAGAAGGTTATTAAAACAAAAATAGAGATCAGCATAAAGGTTAAGAACTCAAGCTTTAACACATCAATGTAAGCCTGCTGACCAATTATTTTTCC
>CAYPJC010000257.1:0-3862 GCA_964410855.1 uncultured Flavobacteriales bacterium
ATAATTTCGTACCTTCAAATTCATACTAATTATTACAATTTAATCCGATTTGGTAGAAAAAATATTCGAGATTGAGGAAGTTAGTCCTGTTGATTTGTTTGGAGTAAATGATTCCAAGTTAAAAGTTATTAGAGATCAATTCCCAACGCTCAAACTCGTATCCCGAGGAAAGAACATTAAAGTAATAGGAAGTCAAAAGGATATTGATGTTTTTGAGAAAAAATTGCACCTTCTTATTCAACACCTTTTAAAGTTTAAACAGCTAACCAAGAGTAATATAGAGAATTTATTGCTTGTTGAGAATAAAGAGTTTGTGGGTCAGCTTTCAGGAAAAGATGAAGTGCTCGTTTTTGGAAATAATGGACTTTTATTAAAGGCCAGAACGGTTAATCAACGGAAGTTGGTTAAAAGTATTCTAAAAAATGACATGGTGTTTGCTCTTGGACCCGCAGGAACTGGTAAAACGTATACTGCAGTGGCTATGGCGGCAAAAGCATTAAAAGAGAAAGCTGTTAGAAAAATTATTTTAACACGTCCGGCTGTCGAGGCTGGGGAGAGTCTTGGTTTTTTGCCAGGTGATTTAAAAGATAAATTGGACCCCTTCTTACAACCGCTTTATGATGCCTTGAATGATATGTTTCCAGCAGAAAAATTAAAGGATTATTTAGAAACTGGAATTGTTCAAATTGCCCCTTTAGCATATATGCGCGGAAGAACATTGGATCATGCATTTGTAATTTTAGATGAGGCGCAAAATGCAACAAAAAGTCAATTTAAGATGTTTTTGACTCGAATGGGAAAAAATGCCAAGTTTTGTATTACTGGTGATGCTTCTCAAATAGATTTGCCGAGAAATCAACCTTCAGGTTTAATTCAAGCAACTCAAATATTAAAAGATACAAAAGGAATTGATTTTATTCATTTTAATGGAAATGATGTCGTTCGTCATGAATTGGTAAAACGAATTATTGAAGCTTATGATATAACGGAAAAGAATCAAGAACTAAAAGAAATACAAAAAAAATCATGATGGATGCTATTCAAGGAACGGATTTTAATTTCCCAAATCAAACGGCTGTTTACCATGGAAAAGTAAGAGATGTTTATTCTATTGAAGAGGATAAACTAATAATGATCGCTACAGACCGTATCTCAGCTTTTGATCATATTTTACCTAAACCAATACCATTCAAAGGGCAAGTCCTCAATCAAATTTCGAGCTATTTTTTAGAGGCTACAAAAGATATTGTTTCAAATTGGGTAGAAGAAGTGCCTGACCCTAATGTTACTATTGGGAAACGCTGTGATCCATTTAAAATTGAAATGGTTATTCGTGGTTATTTATGTGGTCATGCTTGGCGAGAATACACTTCAGGTAAACGAATTATTTGTGGAGTCGAGATGCCTGAAGGGATGAAAGAAAACGATTCATTTCCGGAACCAATTATTACACCTGCAACAAAAGCTGAGGAAGGGCATGATGAAGATATCTCTAAGGAAGAAATAATTAAGCAAAACATAGTTTCTAAAACGGACTATGAAGAACTTGAAAACTATACACGATTATTATTTCAGAGAGGCACTGAAATGGCTGCGGAACAGGGTTTGATCTTAGTTGACACCAAGTATGAATTTGGAAAATTCAATGGGAAAATAATTCTCATAGATGAAATTCATACACCCGATTCTTCTCGCTACTTTTACAAGGATACTTATTCTGAGTTTCAGGAAAAGGGAGAAAAACAAAAACAATTAAGTAAAGAATTTGTTAGGGAATGGTTGATTAGTAAGAAATTTCAAGGGCTAGATAATCAGCTAATGCCTGAAATGCCAGATGCTTTTGTAGCGGAAGTTTCGGAGCGATACATTGAGTTGTATGAAAAAATTAGTGGTAAGAAGTTTGAAAAAGCAAATACACTTGATATCCTTAATAGAATCGAAAAAAATATTTTGTTAGCTCTGTCTAAACAAGGCGCTTCCTAAATCCTTATAAAAAAGAATATTATTTAATCATAAATTTTAGCTATATAACATGTCCAAGCATTTTCACTCTTTAAAAGTTAAAGAAATTATAAAGGAAACTAATTCAACAGTTTCTATCGTTTTTGATATTCCAAGTGAACTTAATTCTGAGTTCAATTATGAATCTGGTCAATATTTGACCCTTCGAACGCAAATTGGTGGGGAAGATGTAAGGAGATCATATTCTATTTCTTCCTGTTCAGGAGTAGATAGCGATATTCAGGTTTCGTCAAAAATGATTCCTAATGGTAAAATGTCAACCTATCTATTTAATAGTTTGGCTGTAGGGGATTCGATTGATGTAATGCCACCTGAAGGAGGTTTTGTTTTAAAAGAGACAACAAAGCCTTTAGTTTTATTTGCAGCAGGGAGTGGAATTACACCAATTTTCTCGATACTAAAGAAAGCCTTAAAAGAGGGTAACCAAACGGTTCATTTGTATTATGGAAACCGCAGTGATGAAGATGTCATCTTTAATAATCAGCTGAAGGAATTAAGAAACACCTATTCAAGTCGTTTGATGGTGCAGCATTTTTTAAGTAGCAATGGCGAACGAATAGATGCTGAGCGAACAGCAGATATTGTAAACGGTATGAATCAAGTGAAAGACTCTGCTCAATTTTTTGTTTGCGGGCCTGAAGGAATGATTAAATCTGTGAAATCTGGATTAGAAAATGCTAATGTTTCTTCTAATCAAATTAATATTGAATATTTTGCTAGTCCAAGTTCGAATAAGAAGGTAATTGAGCAGGTTGTTTCTGGAGAGATCAATGAAATTATTGCCGAAATTGATGGAGAAAGTCATTCGATAGAATTGCAGCAAGGAGAAACAATTCTTGAAGGGGCTACACGGATTGGAATAGATCCGCCCTTTTCATGTCAATCTGGAGTATGCACAACTTGCAAAGCTAAATTGATTAGCGGAGAAGTTGATATGGAGAACAATTTTGGATTGGGCGAAGATGAAATAGAAGATGGGTTTGTCCTCACTTGTATTGGGACACCTAAAACTGCAGGAGTAAAAATAAGTTGGGACGAAGATTAATCGCCCCAACCATTAACTTTATTCTACAGATTTCTTTTTACGTTTTTTCTTTTTGTCGTTAACAAATCTGTCATCTATAACTTCTCCAAGAACCTTTACTTCTTTCGTTCTTTCAAAGTTCTTTTTTGCGATCATCAATTCTTCGATCGTATCTCTTCGAATTTTAATCCCGCTTTTAGCCCCTTGATTTCTAACTTCTAGATAAAATCCGTCTTTAAGTTTTTTTGGTTTTGTGGATGGTCTTCCCATAGTTTTTGTTTTATTTTAAAATACCTACGCAGGCATTAATTCATCTACTAATATTGATGCATTCATACTTCCGTCTGAATTTATATTTTTAGGCACAATCGATTTAAATTGATTGACCCATTCAGCGTTGAATGCAGATTTAATTTTTATATAATTTTCAGTAAAACCATACATTTCACCGTTTTGTTCCTGTGCTTCAAATAACACATTTAATTCTTTACCCTTTTGGCTCTCGTAAAAATGTCTTTTTTTCTTTTCAGAAAGGATTTGTAGCATCTTGCTTCTTTCCCTTCTTGTGTTAAGAGGAATTGAATCTTCTTTTCTTATAGCAACTGTGTTGTTTCTTTCAGAATAGGCAAATACATGAAAGTAAGAAACATCTAACTCATTTAAGAAGCGATATGTTTCTAAAAAGTGTTCATCTGATTCTCCAGGGTAACCAACAATAATGTCTACCCCAATACAAGCATCAGGCATCAGTTGCTTAATTTGTTGAACCCGATTAACATACAATTCGCGATCATAACGCCTTCTCATCTCTTTTAA
>CAYPJC010000258.1:0-3851 GCA_964410855.1 uncultured Flavobacteriales bacterium
AACCTGCAGGGCCAGAGCCAATAATTAAACATTTAACATGCTCTGTGGTATTTTCTTCTCCCATTTTCGAAATTTTTGAAGTATAAAATTAAGCAATAAGAACAGCTTTTTGAGCATTGGAATTTTATCGTATGCTGTGTAAAAAAATAAAAAAAGCCCAAGAAATGATTTTAAATCAATTCTTGGGCTTCAATCAAGCTATTAATATTGAATCTATTCTTGCACCATTAACTTTTCTGAATAGCTTTTATTAAGCGCTTCATATCGAATAATGTACATACCTGGAGCTAAACCCTCCAAGCTGAATGTATTGTTAATCATTCTTACTTCCATTTGTTGACCGGATAAACTATATACTTGATAAGTAGTTATAACCTCATCCACTTGTTCTATTGAATAAAGATTAACCCCATTCTTAACCAATATAGGCTCTAATACAGATTTTTCTTGAGTAAATTTAATTCTTGGCTGAGGAATTGCTCCATATAATTCACATGGCCAAGATAAATAAGAGACTTCTCCCAACAAAACTTGCTCATTAACAATATTTAAAATCGGACCTCTTGATAAAAAGGTAGATTCCTCTTCAGGACAACTTTCATTATTCATTCCTTGAGCTTCGCAAGTTATCACTAGCCCTTCAGCATTTCCGCTTTCTTCGCAGTCATAAGAACCTGTATTTGAGACATTAAAATGAACCCTAGCCAAATAGGTACGAGTCTTATTTTCAAGAATAACAAGTTTTTAAATACACTCGTAAATAAATTCGACGAAAAGCTATCTTATACCGATGAAGCAATTTTTAAATTACTAATCAACTGTATTAACCGATATTAATAATTGGCTACAGCCTAGAATTTACCCCTTAGCGCCGGCTTGTAGTGCCTACTATAAGTATCTTATAAAAAAACTACCAATGGCAACATAGTGGTTTCAAAAATAATTGGTGGTGTCCTAATTGTTTCGTTTGCAATTCTGTTGATTGCTTTGCTGAATAAGCTATTAAGATAGAACGTTGATAATAGAATCTAAATTTGTTTTGGCTAAAGAAGCTATATCGCTTGAGTGATTATAATTACTGTATCTAGCAGTCCAACACAAGTCCATTAATGAATTGTACTCAACAGCGATTTCACTTAAATGCTCTTCAATTAATGTTCTTCTCAGTCTATGTTTGCTATTATAATTAGTCGTATTGTCACAATAATGATCAAAACTATTATACCTAACAGTTTTACTTCCGTATGTGATAGAGAGGGGAAAAAGATTGCTCTCAATAAAGTGAAGAGCCGAATAAAAGGCCGTAGTTATGACCCAATCATTGAATTTTCCTGATTCAATCAAGTACTCACAGGCTTCTTTATTGTGTTTTGCGTGTTTAAGCTTTGACATTGTAAGAAAGAGTAAAGCCATCCGCCCTTAGCTTGCCTTCTTCAAGCTTGTCATTAAAAGGTGTAAAGATTGTAGAGAATTCAAAAGTATCAGAATCGTTGTTGGCCTTCTTCAATTGAATAGAGCTTTCATAAATTTCTCTAAATTCAGAAGAGCAATAATCTTTTGAATCAACAACAAAAATAGCAGTAAAGCTGTAAATGTCCTTAATTTTCAACCTAACGATTTTACAATCAAATTTTCTTTCGGATATCAAACTAAAAATTGTAGTTGCTAATTCTTTAGCCTTTTCAAGATTAATGGTTAATTCACGAATAAAAACTTGTTCGTCCTTTGATTTTTGAAAGTCTTTACCTTTTAAATAGGCGTTAATTAACTGATCAGAAGTATAATAACTCTCACCTCTAATAGTTTTTACCGGCTCGATATCCCAGTCAACTCTTTCCTTCTTTTTCGTAACGGTTTGTTGCATAATTTCAAAATTAACCTTTTATTTTTAGGAGCCAAGGCCAATTAGCTCAACAATATTAACAATAAATTGTTTAATTACATTGCCGCTCATAAATGTTACGTATGTTGATAAATTTTGTTTGTCTGTTCAATAACATTAATTAATTCCCGTCAAACCAATGCTAGCTAGGAATGGTTATAACATCTCTAAGCATTTAAAGAGCTTACCTTTCAAAAACATTCTGTGTACCCCTCCTTAACTACAAGCTCGAGTTAATCATCTACTGTTAAAGGATTTTCTTATTTAGTCCGTGTCAACATTACTAATATGCAACCGCCCAAAGGAAGAAAAGACGTTCGTCATGTGTGAGTTATGGCCTTTTTTACTTAAATTACTATTAACGTTCAACTCTAAAACTTCCTGCTGTAACAGATATGGTATCCATAGTAGCCGAATTTTCTCCATCAAAAAAGAAAGTTCCTTCAATTAAATCTGCTGTAACTTTCTCCAACACCAATTGCCCGTTGAATGCTTCATAAACACTTGTAGTATTTAAGAAATAAGAAATCGATGGGTTGTCAATAGTCTTTTCCGAAAGCCCACCAAATATGTTGACTAGAAATAAATCACTTGCAGAAGTTGCAGAGCTAATAATTTGATCATAGATAGAAAATTGCATGTATGGGTCTGATGAGCTTTTAGAAACCCCGTCAACTGTAGCATTAAAATGTACGGTACCGTTAGAACCTCCCCCGTTTCCTCCACCGCCTCCGGTAATTACTGTATCACTTTGGTTTAGAAAATCAATTCCTGCTTGTTGCGATTTTGCAAGATCTTCATCGGGAGATAACGGATCTTCTTCACAAGACAAAAGAAACATGGAAGAGAAAATAACAATAATAAAAACTTTTAAAAATTTCATAGCTACAAAATTAGTTCTACAAGATTACTAAATTCAATTGATTTTAGTTAACGAACTATTTAACCAAGGCCTGGAATCCTCCATTATTAACACTTACAAATTGACCATTTAAACTCCTTGCTTCAAAATTAAACGATCCAATGATTTTCTTTTCTGCATAGTCAATTCGATGAATAACAAGGCTTCCAGATATTGCATTATATTGATACCTAGGCAAATTAGACGAATAGACATTTGAATTGTAAGTAGCGCTGATATCGGTATCTATAAAATCATAGGTCCTAACAGCAACACTATCTTCTATCCTGATGGTAATTCTTAATGAATCGTTTGTTTCAAATCCAATAATCTCTTGAAAGACGATTCCTCCATTGTCCGTAGTAATAAACGAGCAGTCTTCAGAATTAAAACTTTTTGAATTAACAGACGCTTTCATTTTACCGCTAAATGGAATTTCTATAAATGTAGAATTAAACGCTCCATTAGTTATGCTAAGCTTTTCGTCTGAATCTGTACTGTACAAAGTTCCTGAGAAAACTCCTGAAGCAAGCGAATTAGCTTCACTAAAAGCACGAATACTTATTTCTACATCAGAATCTTCTGCTGGAAAATTTGATACAAACTGCCTACCAATATTATTCTTATAAAAAATATTATTTATGGAAGAATCTGCTCCTAAATATAAACCGGGTTGAATACCTTGTGTTCTAATAGTAATGCTAGAACCGTCCACCGATGCTCCTATTATAAAGAAAGATCCATTTTCTTTTCCACCAGCAACAAAGTCTGCCTTATAATCAAATCCATTAATCTTTGCTTTAAATGGATCAGAATCTATGGTAGTAGCATCATAGATATCGTCCAAAGTTAAAGGTTCTCCGGTTTCTTCACAACCGATGGATGCGCTTATGAAAGCTAGGACAAAAAACAGTTTAAAAAAAGATGCATTATTTTTCATTCAACAAAAATCATTTTAACACTAAATGAATTAATAGAGCATGTAAAGTTAATGAATTTGTTTAAAGTTGGAAGCAATTTCACCGTTAAACTGAGATTGCTTCTTCATTCCGTTGCACTCCATTCATC
>CAYPJC010000259.1:0-3846 GCA_964410855.1 uncultured Flavobacteriales bacterium
TTTAATTGTTGAGATGATTGTTTTTAACTCAGACACACTTTATTGCACGGTATCTAAGCCTCCAATGATAAACACACAGTTGCCTAGTTTTATGGGATTTTTAAATTCTTTAGGCATTATTCTGCCTTAACCCAATTATTACATAGCTTTGAAGTGTGAACGAAATACTTCTCAATATCGTCCTTCTCATTTCTCTACTGCTCTACATTCCCATGTTCTTGAGCGTGATGCTGATCATCAAACATTTTACGAAACGGAATTTTAAATCACAGTATGCCTACAAATTGCTATTGTTCAATGGCTTTATGCATTCGCTATACTTGGTCTTGTATTTATTCTACGCCCAATTCTTAATTCCTTTAATCATCGTTTCCTTTTTCATGGTACCCACCTATGTTTTATTGCTGCTCCGACAAATTAATTTTAAGATTCAGACTAGCATACGCCTTAAGGTATTAAAAGATGTTAGCAAAGAAACAGGCGTTAAAAAAAGACTTACAGCACGATTAAAAAGAGAAGAACTCAGAGTCGAAGCCCAATCCAAGTGGAAATAAGCCATTACCATTCCTACTTAATGACTACCTCCGCCCTCCTTCCCCTCCTTGATAAAACACTTGAGCATACATTATCATGCTGCGGAAGCTCTTCATGTTTATCTTGGGGCTAATTTTCTACATGCTCTTCACTAGCAATTAACCTAGAACTCATTAATTAAACCATGATTTGGCTTTTCCTTTTCTTGCAAAGAGGATAAGTAATAAGCCTACAATCAATACGAAAATGGGCATAACAGATTGTCCAGGGCCATATACTTCTAAAGAATTACTCACAAAAAAGACCCATGACATTTGAACGACAACCCCTATTAAGGAGATTACTAAAACGAAATGAGCCATTACTTTTCGCAAGAGCAGTAATATGCACCCTAAAGTTCCAGCCCAAACGGCAATCGCAAAAGCTGCTGTAACCCACGAAGGTGAGCTATCTAATAAATCTCTTTCTATCTGAGGCAAAGCTTCAATTGCTTCAGGACTTGCATAAACTTGGCTTAAATAGGCTATTACACCCAATATATTCCAAATCAGGGCTAATATGCTTACAAGCCAGAACCATTTTGGTGGATTTATTCTTACAGTCATGGTGAAAAAGTTTGGTTTAGACTACGATAATAGTCAAAAAAGACCAGAACTAAAACTTCACTTTTTAATTGCTAACCTCATTTTTTGATTGAGATACTTCCCTACAACTATGGAAGTAATGATTACCAAATAAAATTGGCCAACCAATCCAATCACAATCACAGCCTTTTGTGCAATTGATGTTAAAGGCACTATATCTCCATAGCCAATGGTAAGCAGTGTAATGTAACTGTAATATATTAACCGCTCATTTATTCCGTTATTTAATGTGCCTTCAATTATTAAACCGCTAAATGAATTTGGTGCTATAAGCTCAATAGTCAATAAAATGAAGTAACC
Organism: uncultured Flavobacteriales bacterium; assembly: GCA_964410855.1. Taxonomy (GTDB): domain Bacteria; phylum Bacteroidota; class Bacteroidia; order Flavobacteriales_E; family Vicingaceae; genus JAVJQS01. Next base: position 1,479 of record CAYPJC010000259.1, read on the forward strand.
CAACAAACCTAATGATATGTAACCTCCCATCAAACCATATAAAACAGATCTGTTGATGGCATTGGACATATATACTTGTCGGATTAACTCTGAAACAGCTACAACGTAAAACAGAAAATACACTATGAGTCGCATATTATCGACCCAGCCTCCATTATTCCCATAAGACAAAGTGTAGATATAACTAACAAAGGTTAAACCAATGAGAACACTGAAAAATCGAACTAACTTTTTCTTTTTGGAAATGAGTACAATCCCAGCTAAAATGTTAATGATAAATAATGCAGGTGATATGCGTGCATGAAACAAATCTCCATTGAATAGTGAACTCCCAAATAGTAGAGCTGTTTGTGAGAAAACGAAAAGTTCAAATCGGTACTTATAAAGTCTAGTATGTAGTGTCATGATTTAGGCTTTCCTGCTTGGGATTGAAATTGTTTGATTTCTAAATTATTTGGTATGCTGCAAAAGAAGCAATAAAGATAACAAATCACTCGCTTTTTAAAACCGCAATTAATCATAGAAATTTATGAGTGTTTAAAGGCTAAGTAGTTTACTTCTTCTTACTTCTCTTGAGTTTCATTTTTTTCCACGCTTCATCATCCTTTTCAGCATTGTCTATCAGCGATTGCCAATCATTAAGATTACTATCAGCTACTGTTTCTGTGGTGAATTTATAGTCTCCTTTAGAAATCAGCAGTCGTTGAATAGGTTTTCCTAAATTTTCTTCTATTTCACTTAACAATTTCTTTTCTTCTTCGGAGCAAAAAGAAAGAGCTTGGCCTTTTTGGTCTCCTCTACCAGTTCTTCCTACGCGATGAACATATTGCTCAGAAGCTTCAGGTAAATCATAATTGATCACCCAATCCACATTGGGAATATCAATTCCACGGGCACTAATATCTGTTGCAATCAAGGTTTTTAGCTCACCCTTTCTGAAAGCTTGCATGCTAAATTTTCGATCAGTTTCACTTTTATCGCTATGAATGGTTTCTGTAGGTACACCTACTCGGTCCATTGCTTTTTTCAAACGTTCTGCTCGAACTTTAGTCCGTACAAAAACCAGCGTTTTTAAATCTGAATTATCAGTTAATCGATTGCCTAAAAAGAAGCGTTTATCATCCATTTCTATGAATGCTACTGCATGTTCTATATTTTTGGCAACTGGGTCTTTTGGAGAAATCTGAATCCGAATTGGGTTGTTAACCAACGAATAGGCTAGCTTTTTAATTTTCTCATTAATGGTTGCAGAAAAGAACAGCGTTTGTCGCTTTCTTGGCAGGTGTCTCATCAAATCTTGAATGTCTTTGATAAATCCTAGGTCCAACATATGATCGGCCTCATCCAATACGAGTATATCTATTTTGCTTATATCCAATGCCTTTTGATGCACTAAGTCAAACAATCTTCCTGGAGTTGCAATGAGTATATCTACCCCATCATTCAGTTTTTCCTTTTGTGGTTCTTGATCAACGCCACCATGTATGCAAAAAGAAATAACTTTAGTGCGACTTCCTAAACCTTTGAATACTTCGTGAATTTGTAAGGCTAGTTCATGGGTTGGTGCCATAATTAGACACTTGATACCAGCACTTTGTTTGATTAGCTTTTTTACATTCAGGTTTTGTAAAATAGGAATCGCAAAAGCCGCTGTTTTACCTGTGCCTGTTTGAGCGATTGCTAAAACGTCCTCTCCTCTTAATATATGAGGAATGGATTTGTATTGAATATCAGTTGGCCTTTTGAATCCCTGCTTGCTGATACTCTTTTTGATACCATCTCCAAGAGGATAATCTTCAAATTTCAATTTTCGAATCTTTAGAGGTTCTGTTGTCCAATATTAAGAAATCGAAATATTGCAACTAAGAATTATATCTTTTTTACTTTAATGGCATTCAGGCCTTTTTGACCTTGTTCCAATTCAAAACTTACTTTATCCCCTTCGCCAACTTCTTCAGTTAGGCCGTTAACGTGAACAAAATAACTTTCTTGATTTTTAAGATCTTTGATAAAGCCATATCCTTTTGAGTCGTTGAAAAAAGAAACTTTTCCTTCATGTTCCACCTCCAAATCTTCTTCTTCTCTCTTTGGAACTCCAAGTTGAATATCTTCTGCTTTTACTTTCACCTTAGGTTTTGCAGTCGGATCTGGTGGAGTATCTGTAATATTTCCAAATTCATCAACATAAGCCATCATGCTCTCTAAGCTGCCGTCACCTGAATTTTCTTTACGTTCTTCTCTCTTTTTTGCCTTATCCTCTTTCTTCTTACGACGCTTTTTTTCTTTTTCCTTTTTTCCAAATGTCTCTTGCGATCTACCCATAGATATTTTTTATTGCAACTGCTAAATTAATTATTTTCCTCTTCCA
>CAYPJC010000260.1:0-3838 GCA_964410855.1 uncultured Flavobacteriales bacterium
GATTTACAGAGTTTAAGTAAAGGCTCAAGGCACCCATGATGGCTAATTTATTAGCTGGTTCTGAACCAAACTCCACCCCTGTACCTATTCTTTTTAATTTCTGAACATCATATGCAGTAAGTCCTGTGAATATTAATACTCCTAAACAACTAATGATATAATCCATCATTGCACTTCCCAAAAACATATTGATAACCATGGCGATAATGATACCAATTAAAGCCATCATTAAAATAGAGCCAAATTTGGTTAAATCTTGTTTCGTAGTGTAACCAAGTACTGCCATTGCGGAGAAGGTGCCTGCCGTAATAAAAAAGGTAGAAGCTATACTTCCTGACGTATATATCAAGAAAATAAAACTTAAACTAATTCCCATTACTGCAGAATATGCTACAAAAAGTAGTAATAAAGTAAATGAAGATAGCTTATTGAATGATAAGGACATAACTAATACAAATGCTAACGGGGCAAACATTACAGCATAACCCAACATAGTCATGCTACCAGTTTCATAATCGATTAACGTGTTCATTAAAGCTGGTGAGCTACTAAACCAATAAGCTAAAACACCTGTAATTGCAAGGGCTCCTGACATATATGTAAACACATTCGCTAAGAAGCTTTTTACTACAGCTTCGCTATTATCTTGACTATTTACAGCAGAATCTGCTGAAAAATTATTGTTTCTTAAGTCTTTCATTTTTTACATTTATTTGAGCAAAATTAATCATAAATCATGCCCTAACATTAAACTGAATTTTTGTCAGTAGGTTAATGTAAATTGGTTGAAATCAATTGAATAAACTCTTTTCTAGTCGAGTCTTTTTCAAAAGCTCCTGTAAAAGAAGAGGTGGTAGTTACTGAATTTTGCTTTTGAATTCCTCTCATTTGCATGCAGAGGTGTTTAGCTTCTATTACAACAGCAACACCAAGAGGATTTAAGGTATCTTGAATGCAATTTTTTATTTGATCTGTCAGTCGTTCTTGCACTTGCAGCCTTCTAGAAAAAGCATCGACCACACGAGGGATTTTGCTAAGTCCTACAATTAGGCCATCTGGAATGTAGGCGATATGAGCCTTTCCAAAAAAGGGAAGCATATGGTGTTCACACATTGAGTAAAGCTCTATATCCTTCACAATAACCATTTGCTTATGACCTTCTTTAAATATGGCGCTTTTCAAAATTTCAGCAGGGTTCAAATCATAACCATGAGTCAAATATTGCATTGCTTTGGCCACACGTTCTGGCGTTTTTTCAAGGCCTTCACGACTTACGTCTTCACCTAATTCTGTAATGATACTGCTATAATGATTAGCTAATTGTTTGATTTTAGCATCATTATAATTATCAACTCTTTCATAACCTTCTTCTATATCTTTTTCTGGCATAACAAAGTTGTTTTTAACCGAAGTATTCGACATAATTATTTTCTGTTTCTTGCAGCTTTACACTGTGCAATATTGCGCCAAGTTTTACCACGGGTTTTTCTAATTGTTTCCATATGGAAATGGCAATATTTTCAGTTGAAGTCATCATGTTTTTCATGAACGAAACATCCATATTCAAGTTTTTGTGGTCTACATGATCGATAACTTCTGTTTTAATTAAATCGCCTAAAGCTGACAAGTCCACAACAAAACCTGTAGAGGACTCAGGTTCTCCTTTTACTGTCACGTGTAAAACGTAATTATGACCGTGCCAATTTGGGTTCGAACATTTTCCAAATACTTCGTAGTTTTTTTCCTCACTCCACTCCTTATGCATTAATTTGTGAGCGGCACTAAATCGCTCTCTTCTTGTAATATATATCATCTTTACTTATCCATATAATTATACTGCAAATATACGTTGTTGTTAAATAGACGCGTTTAATTTCCCTAACATATTAGTATGATTTCATGTGAAATAAATTGAGCATGGAAGGTGATGTCTACTAATTTTTAATCTATGCGTGACACAAGTCTTATCAAAGAAGGTTATTTTTGGATAAATGAAACTAAAAAATCATGCGTAAACTTAAAGTTGGTGAACCTTCTCCGCAATTTTCTGCTTCAGATTATCTGGGGACTAAAATTGATTTGATAGATTATAGAGGAAAAAAGGTCGTCATCAGCTTTTTACGTGGCACAACTTGTCCTTTTTGTTTGGCGAGAGTAAAAAAGTTGATTAAAAGAAATGATGAGCTTAATAATAAAGGTTTTTCTGTCATCAATATTGTTGCGGCTGAAAAGTTGGAAATAGTGAATTCTTCTAAAAAAAATAGCGCACCTTTTCCAATAATCCCAGATCCTAATGAAGAGGTATTTGAAAAGTTTGGAATTTTAAAAGTGAATTTTATTTTACTTAAAGTGATGTTTCGGCCACTATTAATGATAAAAGTGATGATGAAGAATTTTAGCAGTATGAATTTTTTATTTGAAAATTCCTTGTACCCTGCAGATTTCGTATTGGATGAAGAACAAAATATAGTTAATGTTTATTACGGAAAACACTTAGGAGATCATCTTTCTATAGATGATATTTTAAAGAATTAAACCCATTAAACTATTTTCTTAATCCATCTTCAATAAATCATTGATACCTTCTCTTAATTTTTCTAATACATTTAATGGAATAGTGCCAATTCTTTTATCAAATCTATCTTTTGAAATCGATCTTAAATGCATGATTAAAATTTCTGAAGTTTTTTTCAAACCAGTTTCGCTATTAGGTTCTAAAATAACATTTCCTTTATAATTTTTAATTTTTGCAGTTATTGGACAGACATAAATTACTGGAGCATATTTGTTTAATAAATTACCACTAACAATTACCGCTGGTCTTCTTCCTCTTTGTTCACTTCCTTTGGTCGGGCTAAAGTTTACCCACCATATTTCTCCTTTATTAATCAATCGTCAAGCTGCTTAAGATATTCTGTCATTCCTTCTGCTGCTATCGAAAGCATTTCTTCATTTTTATATGCTTTTTTGAATGATTTGATATATTCCATACGCTTGATTTGCTCTAGATAAATGGTAAGGGCTTTTTCTATGATTTTATTTTTTGGCATAGAAAACTTTTTTGCAGTTTTTGATAGCTGTTCAAAAAGATTGTCGGAAGAGAAGAAGTGTATGTAGTCATTTGTATTTATTTATAGAATACAAATATACGTATTTATGAAATGTAAATATAATTTTAGTTAAATCCAATTAGGCAAATAATTTCAATAGAATTACTTTTACCCTTCAATTCAAAAAAACGATTATGTCACAAGAGATTTCAAGTATAGAACCAAAGTCGCTTTGGAGGAATTTTGCACTTTTAAATGCTGTACCAAGACCTTCTAAAAAGGAAGAAAAGGTGATAGAGTTCATGAAAAACTATGGAGAAAGTCTAAACCTTGAAACAAAGGTTGACGCTGTAGGGAATGTTCTTATTAGTAAACCTGCTTCTCCCGGAATGGGTAATAGAAAAAAAATAATCCTTCAAAGCCATTTGGACATGGTTCATCAAAAGAATAACGATACTGATTTTGATTTTAATCAAGAAGGAATTAAAATGAAAATCGATGGTGATTGGGTGAAAGCTGAAGGAACGACTTTAGGAGCAGATAATGGGATTGGCGTTGCTACAATTATGGCCTTACTTGACTCAGATGACATTCAGCACCCCGCAATTGAAGCGCTATTTACCATTGATGAAGAAACTGGAATGACTGGTGCATTTGGGCTAGAAGCTGGGTTCTTAGAAGGAGAAATTCTTTTAAACTTAGATACTGAAGATGACGACGAGCTAACCATTGGTTGTGCTGGTGGAGCTAATGTGAATGCACTTAAGAAATATGAAGAGAGCGAACTT
>CAYPJC010000261.1:0-3824 GCA_964410855.1 uncultured Flavobacteriales bacterium
TGATGATCACTGCTTCACTGGAAAGTAATTTATATTAACAATGCGACAATTAAAGTCTCATAAAAAATTTAATATCGACTTATTTTGTCGTATAGTTGTTCTATCCTTTCTTTTTCTTACTATGTGATAAAACTATGAGCCGTTCAGATGAAACCTTATACCGCCAGTGGGTGATGTTGACGAGGATCCCCCGCTATCCTCGTAAGATCACTGTTTCAGCACTAAAAAACATATTGTTAGGCGAAGGCTATACCGTTGATACACGTACCATTCAGCGAGATCTCAATAAGCTTTCAATCTCATTTCCTTTAAGTAATGACACCGAAGGTCGTAAAAATTATTGGTTCTGGATTGAAGAAGCTGCCATACAAGATCTGCCAGGCATGGATCCTGTTACAGCTCTTGCATTTGAAATGGCTGAATCCTATTTAGAACCATTATTACCACAAGCAACACTTGAATTGCTACAACCTTATTTTCATCGAGCTCGTGGGGTACTTAATGCACAATCGGATTCTTTGCTTCGCAAATGGCCGGATAAAGTGGCTGTTATTGAACGAGGTCCTATTTTACACAAACCCAATATCAATCCTGATGTTCAGCGAATTGTTTATCAAGCACTGTTAGAGGAAAAACCGATAAAAGCAGCCTATCAACCACGAGGGGCTAAGCAGACTAAAGATTATTTAATGCATCCATTAGGGATTGTCAGTCGTGTTGGTGTTATCTATCTAATATGCACATTATGGGATTATGATGATGCCAAACAGTTTGCATTACACCGATTTAGTCATGCTGAAATAGCTGATAGCCCCATTAATATCCACAATGAATTTTCACTTAAGCACTATATTGAAAAAGACCAACAGTTTTCTTATAAGATTGAAGATGAACCGGTTCAGCTTAAAGTATTATTCGATGCTAAAACAGCTGGGCATTTAGCCGAGACGCCATTATCATCAAGTCAAAAACTCACGGTACAAAATGATGGTCGCGTATTATTAGAAGCAACAGTAATGAGAACACTTGAGCTTCTTTGGTGGCTACAAGGCTTTGGGGATAATGTTGAGGTGCTTGAGCCTAAATCTATGCGTGATAAATTTATTGAAACAAGTAGTAGCTTGAATTCTATTTATAATAATAAAGACTAACTTATAGTCTTATGCTATATTTTTACGTTTATCAATTCCTTGCTTAATCATCTCTGCAACTCTGTTAATAAAGTCTTCTTCTTTCTGGATAAGGTTCCGCATCAATGTATCAGCATCCTTAGTTTTCACTGTATCAGCATCCTTAACTTTCACTTCAAGTTCAAACAACTCGATACCATCAATAATAAATAGCGTATTGCTGTCCCCAAGTCCCTGACTTGATATGCAATACTCTTTTTCATATTTAGCTGAAAGTGGATATAACAGTCCTGCGGCTAATACTTTATGTTCTGATTGGTAATAGCTCATATAGGTGTGGATTTGAAAAAAATCATTACGATCGACATCCCAAACACCTTCACTAGTACCTCTAAACTTCATCCGTTTATATTTTGTATCAAACACAATGACACTATCCCCGCTCCTCATAACAATATCAGGGATTATTTTCCTCTTGAAGAAGGTATCCTTATAAACCTCAAGGTGAGGAGATGATATATCCCAGTCTGGAAACTCTTTTTGCAAAAGCTTGGTAACGTATACCTCGAATAGCTCTGCTACATTAATCAAGAAACCAAATCCCTGTTCACTTGCATCCTCGTGCTCTCTCAGTCCCTGTTGATTAATAACCATTTCGGCTAAATTCAACACTCTTTTATAGGAAGAAAATATAGGATTATCTAATGCTTTACTCGTCTTTGCTTTAAAAATTGTTTGGCTAGAAACATAATGAGAAGATCTTGCTTGCTTCAAGTGTGGAAAAATATGATTCACTCTACTTTTTAAAGCCTTACTTTGTGATTTAGTGGCAATAGATACCGCTTTATACAATACATCAACAATTTCAGGTATATCTAGCTGCTCACGTGATACCGATGACACCTTACCCTTAAACGGAATATCTTTACGAATAAATTGGTTTATATCAATCTTACCTTTTACGCTAGACGTATGATATTTCACTGATTGATAGCTCCTTGGTAAACCCAGAAGATAGGCTTTTTCTAAAGCCTGAATAAACATGTAATGAAGAATAAACTCAGCCAGTCCTTTTTCCCCCTCCTCTGAATTTGTATCCTCAAAATCATCCCAATAAATATCATTGGCAAAATTAATCATTCGTCGTAAAAAGATGCTTGAAAAACGGGAGCCTATTTCTAAATCAAGATACTGTTTACCTACAGGCCATTGAATTTTACCAATGTAATTACCTGTATCTACAAAATATTTTTCATCATTACCATGACAATTAAATACCAAATCCTCCAAAGACGACTTTAAAGCTCGCTTCTCTTTATCATCAATGAATGAAAAGAATTGATACTGAGGCTTTTCAGTAAACTTTTTTAAAGTAACTAAAATTCCTGTTGTAGCATGATTTCGTAATTCTAGATTTTTTAAATTGCCAATAGATTGATCTTGAGTGTTATCTTTAACCCTGACTAAGTTCTTGTTGGAACTTTTAGTCATTTGGTAGGCTTGACTGGTAATTGAAATATCTTTTGAGCTTCTTTTAATTTTTCCTCAATTTTACCCAGCGGTACTGACGAGCGTAAATACTCTCTGAGAAGCGGCTTAATATGATTTTCCCACGTTTCAGCTAATTGAGTTTTATTTATCTTCTTAGGTTTCAAGAAATACGAATGACCTAACTGATATGACTCCCCAAGATCAAACCCTGACTTACCGACGATATAATTATTCAAATTTTCACACACAGCAATATATTTTTTAAGCTCCTCATCATCAATATCTTTATATTCACTATGCATAGCAATCACGTTGTAATCACATTGATAATGCTTCCATAAGAACCGACGACGCAACGCCATATCGAAACTATCGACACTACGGTCAATATCATTCATTGTTCCTATAAAATAGAGGTTCTCAGGCACACCGAAATACTTTTCCCCTTCGACTGTAATTACTGCGTCACCTTCTTCCCACAAAGCCGTATTTAATGTGTGAATGTTTGTTCCTGACCATTTTTCATCTTTATAAGTTAAGCGTTTATCTTCTTCTAAACAAAGTAACACCTCACCAAAAACACGTGAAATCTCTGCCCTGTTGATTTCATCAGCTACAAAATAGAAGTTTTTTGGTTTTCCATCTTTGCCAGTTGGATTTTTTAATTCTGATGCCGCTTTAATACACATTTTCTTAAAAATACCATTAACCAACTTAAAGCGCATTTGTCCATTATCTTCCATCCAATCGGGCTTAATACCATCTATAAACTCTTCATAACCAAATGATGGATGAAATTGAACAAGTTTATAATACTTGTGGATATTTTCCTCTCCAACCTCAATTCTTAGTTTTTGCCTAACTGCATGATCAATGCCATAAGTTTTACCCGTCCCTGGAGCGCCATGTAAAATAATATTCTTAGATTCTAACGCAAAAGATTGGCCAAACTTTTCCCATAAAAAAGCACCCAGCTTCTGGGTTATCTCAAATGCCTCACTCTTGTTTTCAGGATCTATCTTCAAATCGAATTGTTTAGCTATTTTTACTAAAATATTCTCAGTAACTCGGTATGGATTTATGCTGTCTTTTACCTGATCTAAGATCCAGAAATATTTTGCAATAGCTTCAATGACTTCTTTTTTATAAATAGGTATCAATTTCCCAGGGTTATATAAATAAGCAATTTTCCTACAATAATTA
>CAYPJC010000262.1:0-3805 GCA_964410855.1 uncultured Flavobacteriales bacterium
AGGACCTTGCCCATCAAAAATGCTTCCATTGAAACTAATAAGTGCTTCTCCACCGTCACCTAAAGAAACCACTTGATTTCCATCTGCTTTTCCCAGTGCATTTTTGGCTGTGCCTATAGAAGTCGTATCTGAATTTTGTTTTGCAATATCTTGCAAACCTCTTATTATAGTGCAACTAGATGCCCAATCAACAAAAACTGACGAATCTTTAAATATGGCAGTACTTCCTGGTATGCCAGCAGCCGGAGGATAAATTCCTTGGGCCATTGAAAACAGAAAGCTTAGCACTAAAAGAAGAGTTAAAAGTTGTTTCAAATTATTGAATAATAATTTTTTGAGTCAATACCTCTCCACCATTAATCAGTTGCGCAATGTAAATTCCTGCTTGGAGATTATTTAAGCTAATGCGATCTTGGGAATTAAGTTGATTAACTTCTTTTACTAATTGCCCTTGTTGGTTATAAATAAACAATTGAGCATCAATATTTAATCCTTGTTTTATATCCAATTGAATGAAATCTTCAGTCGGGTTTGGATAGACAGAAAAGCTATTTTTCTTGTTTTCAAAAACATCCGTTAAGCCAACCGTTTGATTGTAATACATTTTAATAACCTCCGGAGAAAAACCAACGATGAAGGAATCTAATTTTGTTCCGTTTCTACTATAAACTCCCCCTTGTTTATAACTAAAAAAATCAGTTTGAGTCAGGTAAAAGTTATTAGCAACAGTATCATAAGTAAATGCTGTAACTGTGGTGTCAATAATCAATGAATCAATTACGGTAAGATTGTTTAAATTAATAGAACCGATTCCTTCATTCATTCTAAGAAAAGCGGTGTCTGCTATGATGTGATATTGAGAGCGATTCCCCACTTTAAAATTTTGATTAAAGCTTGTATTTGTTGCTATTTTCGTTGCAAAAACGATGGAAGTAATCGTGTTAGAACTTGAGTTAATGCTGTAAAATCCAAGACCATTTGGATTAGGAATAAACTCACCAATCTCCAAGCTATAATTAGTAACTTGAATGGAATCTACAATGCTTCTATTTGCTACATCAACTTTTAAAATTAGTCCTAATGTATCTTGGTAATTTGGTGCTCCAGTAGAGCTATTCTGATTCAGGTAAACATATCCTGAGTCAATAAGCATTGAAGTAACTCCTTGATTAATATTTGTTACAGAATCTAACAAGCTTAAGTTGCTCTTGTCATAAATGTAAAGGTTATCTGAAGATTTTCCATACCAATTAGAGACCAAAAGTTCATTTCCAACAATAGCAGCAGTTTTTGTGCTAACCCCAGCAAATTTGGAAGCTGCTACTCTACTTTCAGTAATTAAATTGTATTTGACTATACTGTCTTGGGCAAATACAAAAATATCATCTCCATCAATTAAAACATCTTGAACAGATGAAGTGTAGATGGTGTCAATTACAGTTGACGTTTTTGTTTGAGTGTCATAAATCATGACGTTCACATTTTCTTGAGCATTCCCAAACTGGCCACCATTAATTAGGATAGTTTTTTGAGCGAACATTGCGCCGCTAAGCATTAATAAAGAAATAAAGAGATTAGTTTTTCTCATTTTCTGATAGTTTTGTGCAGAAAACGAATGGAGACATTTCACCTATTAATTTAAAAAAATGTCATTAGTTCCATCGGTTTAATTGCGTTGTTAAACAATAAATTAATTAAACCGGGAAATCATAAAGGGTAAGATTCCTAACATGTATCGGAGTCCAACTCTTCACTTTTATCCCGAAAGTATTCGCTAAAAGGCAGGTCTTCTGACTTACTCCCCTTGAGTTGCCTTCCCCTTTCGACAGACGAAAGAGTGGCTAAATAACTCTTGGTTAACGGAGCTTACAGCTGCGGGTACAGTCCCGGTATTACACCGGATTCCCATTTTAATGCCGATTTTTTAGGTCGGCAACCATTAAGCCCAATTTTTTAGATTGGACTACAAATGTATATTAATTTGAATGAATTCTAAAACATCAAGCATCAAAAGTTTGATGGTTTATTTAACAATTGATTCTTGCTTCATACTTTTGTAAAAAATAATGAATGGGTAAAAAAGGCAAAAACAACCGTATAGTATATTCTACCAATCCTGATTTTGAACCTGAGGAAGAACAAGAAGAACAAGAGACATTATCTGCTAACCAACAAATGTTGGAAGTTCATTTAGATCGAAAAAATAGAGCTGGAAAAATAGCAACCGTTGTTAAAGGTTTTGTTGGAGCCGCGGAAGATTTAAACACTCTCGGCAAAGAACTTAAATCTGCTTGTGGTGTTGGAGGTAGTGCTAAAGATGGCGAAATTGTAATTCAAGGAGAAAAGCGAAATCGAGTGATGGAACTCCTTGTTAAGAAAGGTTTTAAAGTAAAACGAGTTGGTGGTTGATTGAATATTCTTCAATCATTGATTTTAAAGTGCTTTAAATAGCTGTCAATTATTTCATCCCTGTTAACCACTTCTATCCATTGAATAAGATTTATACCAAATGGCTTCCATACTTCTACATAAAAGCCATTTAAATCATGCAAAAAACATTGAAATCCCGCATGATTTCGCGCAGCCAAATATTTACCCTCTTTATTTAAAAGAGCATACTTCTGTTTTAACTTTAACCTTCTAAAATCTTCTTTTTTCACGATTACTTTAAATTCTTATGAAAGTTAAACAAAGAGATCAACTTTATGATTTATTGGAAAAGAAATATTTTGAATTCAGTCGACTTAATTTTATTGATGACGATCCCATCAGCATACCTCACAAATTTTCTAAAAAAGAAGATATAGAAATATCAGGTTTCTTAACCGCTATTATCTCTTGGGGTCAGCGTAAAACAATCATCAATAATGCAAATCGACTTCTAGAAATAATGGACCATGCTCCAGCTGATTTTATTCGAAATCACCAAGAAATAGATTTAGAAAAAGCCATCGGTTTTGTTCACAGAACTTTCAATGCCGATGATTTGATGTATTTTTTCACCGCCCTTCAAGAAATTTACAAAAATTCTGGAGGCTTGGAACAAGAATTTACTGTGAATAAGGCAGTAGATAATTCAGGAAGACTGAGCAATTTCAAAAAGTCATTTTTTAAATTAGAACATTTGAAACGAACCGAAAAACACATAGCCGATCCGCTAAAAGGATCTACAGCTAAACGCATCAATATGTATTTAAGGTGGATGGTTAGAACAAACAAAGAAGGTATTGACTTTGGAATATGGAAGACAATGAACCCTAGCGACTTGATGCTTCCTCTAGACATTCATACCAGCACTGTTGGCCGTAAACTAGGATTACTTAAACGAAAGCAAAACGATTGGAAAGCAGTAAATGAAATTACCACACAGCTGCGTTTATTCGATGCTAAAGACCCAATTAAATATGACTTTGCATTGTTTGGGATGGGCATAAATAATGACTCTTTTTGAAAATAAAAACCGGTTTCTTTTTTATAAAAAGTGAAGGTTTTTACACTGATAATAAATGATTAATAGAGATACCTCAAACTAACGGTTGACCCATAATTTGCACTTCTATTCTGTTCAAATAAGGCGGTAGCTCCAATTCCAAACAGAAGACTTTTACCCAATTTTAAATCGAACTTCATTCTTATTATTTCTGAATAGCGATCATCCCGAAAGTTTTTAGCTAGATAGATTGATCCTCTGCACCAATCGTTGATCTGATGACTAAAATTGGAGGAAATAAATCGAATTTTTTTAAAGATTTCAGAATATGAAATAACAGTAGGACAGCAATCAATTGATACAACAATAGGCTAT
>CAYPJC010000263.1:0-3799 GCA_964410855.1 uncultured Flavobacteriales bacterium
CATCCTTTACACAAAATGTCAATACTGACAATTGTTTGATTTAATTTATTCCAGTTTGATTCATCCTTTATGTTTTCAATGGCAGAAAAAAATGAATTTGGTTTTGGTCCTTCATAACTTTTTGAGAGTATTATTTTTCTCGGCAACAGAGGATCAAATGATTTAGTGATAACTTCTTCTCCTTCAATTTGTATTATGGGTTTATTCTGAGTGCCATTAATTGCTGATATAATATATAGCTTACCCCCAATCATTAAACTTCCACCTATATAAGCAGAGCGATCAGCAATAAGTATTATAGGTTCTACTTCCTTGCTTGGGTTTGTGCTTTTTACCGTGTATTTTTCTGTTTGTAAATCAAATTTCTCTCCATTTGATACAGGTGTAACTGTTATTATGCGGCCCTTAATTTCAAGAGGAGCTTTCGTTCTATGGAATAACTCAATTTTATTTGCTTTTGGATAGTTGATGTTGTGGATATGATTCCAATCAAATTTAACGCGGAGCTTACCTGAATGAGCAGTTAATTCTTCGTTTGATACAAGTAATTCAGTGAGATCTGATTGGAGTAAAAGAATTTGTGTTTTAGAAGGGGGCAATAAACTTTCCTTTGGAGGAAATAGAGTAGCATCTGTTGATTGAATAGAAGATACAATCGATGCGCGATTAAACCAGTTAATACCATAAATTCCATAATCATGAATGCCTTCTGTGATTTCGGTATGTACAAAGAGCGCATTTTCTCCTTCTACTACAGGATCGTTTTCAACAATATTGTTACCTGTGGCATTATCGTAGTTATAATAAGTAGAGTCTAAATTTGCAGTAATCTCAGGTCTAACAAAATTCGGTTGAGCATCATCTTTATATTCAACACCAAAGCGAAGGGCTTTGGAAATAAGACCGGTATCAAATTCTACGATCTTTTCAAAAAAGTCTAATCCGGGTTCTTCATAAGGATATTCTTCTTTATTTAACCGAACGAAACGTAAATCTCCATAGGCAGCATATCCTTGAGGATTAATTTGAATTAAATTATCTGAATCATCATTTTGAGGCGTGAAACCATATTGGACTGGTTCTAAAGATGGAATTGAGGGTAAACGTTGGTCTGCAATTGAAGTAGGTAGAGTGAAATATAAAAGAGGGACTAATTTTGCAATGTCAGGAATTTTCAATTTATACTCAGCCATGTATATAAATGACTCATTTACCTGAACGCCTGCATCAATTTCTGCCAAGCCCAACATTCTTGCAAAATGATAATCTGTTGCAGCAAGATTTAAAGCATCTATATAGCTAAGCTCAAAAGTAGATGCATCATTCGGGTCGTCTGAATTTATATCATCTATTGCTTTTAGATCTGTTATACTTTTATTTAAATATTCTACTACACTAAACTTTAGACCTCCATTTGCTTCCGTCCATTTATCTTGATAGCTCTGAGTTTTTATGGCTATCCCATTATTGAATGAAGGCCAACTTTGATCAACATTAAATCTAGTTGGGTGATCTAAGCGGTCAAAAGCATCTGTATCAACATCGGTTAACGCATATGCATTGGTATAATTAGTATTATAAATAGTATCAATCAAGTGCATGTTTTTATAATAAAAAGCATGGTATGATTCTAAACAAATCTCTATTAATTCTGAAGTGCCACCTCTTTTGATTTTTAATGTTTTGATGGACTCATTTACTATCCTTTTTACGAAGCTACTTGGAGGACTAACTTCGTCTGTAATACGAGTAGTAACAATTTCATCCGAGGTTCCATCAAAACTATATTCAGAAATGGCTTCATATTGATTTGCAGCGCTACTAGCATTTATAAAACTAAATTCTCCTGCAAAAAGGGCTCGGTTGTCCAAGCTTATTTCTATTACTTCCGTATATTGGTTCAATATATCTTTTGGAGTTGCATTAGGACTTAATTTTATATTATTATAGATTGTGATATCCTTAAAAACTAATCGAACTTTTTCTGTTCCACCACTAATTTTAAACTCAATAATCCAAGTGACTTCTGAGGAGATATCTTCAGATATGTCAAGAAACGTTAGGCTATTGAGATCAAGACATATTTTGGCGTGTGTCTGAGCATTGTAACGAAATTTAAAAAGTCTAACAAAATCGTTTGGTTTGTTATGACCAATAATTGTTGGGTAAGCAGCACCCGTAGCACTCAAGTTTCCTTTTGGCAGATGATTTTCTGCTAGATCATTCATAAAAGTCCAACGAAGATGGACACCACTTACGCTGCCATCATTTCCGTCTGAGCCGGCTGCTTGAATGTATAATTTATCACTGACTAACTCTATTTCATCCTCACAGGGATAAATTCCTAATTCAGCTAACATTGGTTTAACAATATCAATTTGATCAATAAGATCTTGCAAAGCACTTATCAATTGGGCGTCTACCAAATCCTCTCTTAAGGAAATTAAGCTAAGTAATCTATTCAATAACTTCACTTGATCACAAACATCAGTAGGCCAAACTAATGGTGTTGGCAACAAACTTTGTGACTTAGTTGCCACTATTCCTTTTAAAGTTTCAAACCGATTAACTAATTCTTGTATTTCGGCATTAACTTGTCCACTTAATTTACCTAATAAGCCAAGCATTCTGCAAACACAAGGGATATTTAACTTCAACTGAGCATCATACGGTTCTAAGCTCCCACAAGGGTTTCCTATGTCACCAGTAATCTCTCCAAATAAATTTAGAATAGAAGTGTAAAGATCACCACCCTCCTCACCACCTGGTTCTACGGTAACAACAGTTGGCTTAATATCATTAAACCATAATAGATTCATTAAACGCAATACATGACCAGCTATGTCGCAAGGATCTGTTAAACTTATTGGAGTATCAAATGGAATATTGTTTTCGTTTAATTTAGCCTCTAATTCTGTTCGAAGGCTTTTAAAATGATCTTCAATCTGCTGAATTTTTTCAGGGTAATTATCCTTGTTTGCAAATAATTCGCACAAGCATTTCATCATATTTGCAAAAGACTGGGCTTGAAGGAAATAATTCATATTCTTGGATTTTATAAATAGTTAGTTAGATCGATCTCAATAAACTTTTGATCTTCTGGATTGGCACCTGGTTCATATCTAAATATCCCAGATAATAAATCAAAATTATAATTCTGAAAAATTATCGTTAGTGTTCCAGTTGGTATATTCATTGCTGAGTTGGATATAAAAACGCAGGAACGATCTTTAGAATAAACAACTTTATATGCAGTTGCATCATTTAAATGATTAACAATTAAAGGAGGTGTTGTTTGATTTAGTGGCATTTTAGGATTCCAAATAGGCTCTGGGCTTCTGATTAACAATCCAACCAACCCTATCGTTTCATCTAGCAAAAGGCTTATCTCTAAATCTATAACAGCATTTAGATTGTTTAACCGCAAGGCTCCATTTATTAAGCGATCATATTTATCAGCAAAATTGGCGATTAAAGGATCTGTGTTGGGTAAGACATCATTTAAGGTGTCAATTGCAGTTGCTTGATTAGGAATATTAAGGTTTGCAAAATAGATTGCCTTTCCGTCGTAACCAGCAGAAGTATCAAAAATGTAACTGTCAATATGCTCTCCAAAGTCTAAGTATTTAGAAGTTAAAAAGCCATACCGGTGAACTTCTTTTGATTGAGGTCCTAATGAAGTATCACTTACTTCAGAATAAAAAACGGCAGTGTATAATTTTTTAGGCTTTAATATTGGTAGAAGATATTCACCTGAATACTTTTAGCGGTTAAAGGAGGGATAGTTATGGTACAAGCT
>CAYPJC010000264.1:0-3791 GCA_964410855.1 uncultured Flavobacteriales bacterium
ATATGCCTTCTTATTTTTTTATCTTTTCAAACCTCTTTTCAATTTCATTTAAGAATGCTTGACTTTGAAGATTTTTTAAAACCTCTAAATGAGTAAAATAGCTTGGCAATCCTTTTTGTAGCTCTTCTTGTATTTTATAGAAAATCTCTTCTAATTCGACCTTAATCAAATCAATTTGTGCTTTTTCATCTGATGGACACTTAGCAGAAGTCCATTTATCGTTTTCTATACTTTTCACTAATACAGAAGAAGGAAGAAGAGAAGCTTGATTGAATACTGAAGCCTTTTTGAAATAATTAGAAATATTAGATAAACCAGCAAAAGAACTTGAATCTATCTGATTAGTAATAATAAGATTTGTGGCTTTTTGAGCTAATTGAGTAATTATGTCTTTAAAGGATTTATTAGTTGAGTTTAGCTTTTTTTCTAGCTGTTTATAATCTGAAAACTTTAGTTTTCTCAGAGGTTCTAAATATGGAATCGATTCTTCCAAAATAATATTCGTTGAAAAATTCAATAATTCCTTATCTATCTTCCATGATTTTTCCTCCGATAACTTGGATAGGGAAAATCGAACAAGAAAATCACTAATTTCTTTATTTTGACCAATTTCATCAAGCAAAAGCCCTATCACTTCTCTTAGTATTTTTTTCTCATCCATGTCCACTTGAAAGTTCAAAGCAATATTCAAGTCTTTTGCAAACGTTCTAATTATCTTATGAGAAAATTTATCAATCGTGCTAATTGAAAAGTCAGCATAGTTGTGAAGAATGGAAGTTAGTATTTGCTCAGATCTAATTTGAAGTTCCTTCTCAGTAAGTTTTGTTTCTTCTTTTAATTTTTGTTTCAATACTCCCCCCTCTCCCACACTTAGTTCCTTTAAGGCTTTCATTATTCGCTCTTTCATTTCGAAAGTTGCCTTATTAGTAAATGTAATTGCTAAAATATTAGCAAAAGCAAAGGGGCTTTCAGCTTGAAAACATAAGCTCAAAAACTCTTTCACTAGTGTGAAGGTTTTTCCCGAGCCAGCAGATGACTTATATACCTTAAATTTCTTTTCCAACAGCTAACTTATTTTTAATATAACTCAGTTTTTGACTTTCCTCCCAGCTCGATTCTATCCAGTTAATAGTTGTACCTTTTTTTTCCATTCTTCTATACCAGGTCATTTGTTTTTTTGAAAATCGTCTGATTGCCTGTAGCAATAACTGTTGCATTTCATTAAAAACCAAATCCCCTTTTAGGTAAAGTGAAATATATCGATATTCTAAACCATAATAGTTTAGTTTCTCATGAGTAATCCCTTTATCCAATAAACCTTGAACTTCTTCCACCATTCCTTCTTCAAAACGGTTTATTAATCTCTCTTCTATTCTATTCCTCAACTCATTTCGATCCATATGAACTCCAAAAACTACCGATTTCTTGATAGGAGACTTTTTTTGAATTGGGTTTGACTTTTTATATAATTCAATTTCTATAGCCCTTACACCTCTCTCTCTCTCAATCGTGTCAGTAGTGTTATGCTGCTTCCGGTTTAACTTTCTTAAATAACTAAATAGTTCTTGATTCGAGTAGCTGGAAAGCTCTTGCCTTAATTTATCATTAAATGGAACCCAAATCAGTTGATTACTAGCGAGGGCAGATTCTAAATACAAACCAGTCCCTCCACAAAGTATTGGTATTTTTTTTCTTAAGACAATATCATTGTAGGCAGCATAAAAATCTTGTTGAAATTGAAATAAACTATATTCTTCTCCTGCTTTTAAAATATCAATTAAATGATGAGGCACTTCCTTATTTTGAACAATGAAATCTTTCAAGTCCTTTCCTGTACCAATGTTCATTCCGGCATACACTTGCCGACTATCTGCACTAATTATTTCTCCTCCAATTTTTGAAGCAAGAAGAACAGCAAGTTTGGTTTTACCTACAGCTGTTGGACCTAAAATAGTTATTAAACTCATGGGGCAACCAAATCAATAAGTGCTCGTCTAAATTAAGAAGCGCGAATGATAAAAGCTTGTCATTTAAGTCTTAATTTTAGCTTGTGAACAAATCACTGCAATTTATTATATCTCTTGTGCTGCTGGTAGTATTATTATATACTACAGGAAATAAATCATGGATTCGATTATCTTATGAAATTAACAAATTAGAGATTATTGAAAAGTTTTGCATTAATAAGGAGGAAACTAAATTCAAATGTGAGGGTAAATGTCACTTAAAAACACAACTGGAAGAAAGTGAAGCTCCTAATCCAACAAAAAACGCAAATATAATTGAAGAAGAGTCTTTAACACTTTTTCATTTTAACTTTCAGTCCATAGCAGTAAAAAATCGATTTATACCTTCTTCTTTTTTTGAATCGTATCAACTCTTTTACTCTTTCTTTTTCTTAAATTCTATATTTCATCCTCCCCAGTAATACCTTCTAAACCTGAGTTCGGTATAAGACAAAAACTAAGTATCTAAAAATCAGATCGTCATTGCGAAAATTATAAGCGTTAGTGCAATAAGTTGAAGCAATCTCACCCTTAAATTAAGATTGCTTCTTCATTCCGTTGCACTCCACTCATCGCAATGACGTAGTTTATTGATTTTTAGAACAATAATAAAACTCTTAGGTCGAACTCAGGCTCTAAGTCAGAAAAAATATTTAGAATGTCTGCTAGTTAAGTTAAATCAATTGAATACGTATTGATTTAACTCTATATGCAGCTTAAAACTTAAGAGAGATGAAAAAAGGAATCCTATTTTTAATAGGACTAATTGCATTCTTTTTAGACGTTAAATCTTGCGATCTATGCAGCATATACATGAACATAGAACCAAATGATTTACAAAATTCTATGGGATTCAATTACAGATACAGATTATTTGAGAACTCAACAACTTCATTCTATGGAAATGAGGTTCGTAAAAAACATGCTTTAGGTAATACGGTATTATCTGAAGCAAATTCACAAAAAGAAAGTTATAATAGCTATGACTTTTGGGTAAACTATTTTATAGGCCAAAAATGGCAATTGAATGTAAATATGACATTTGCAGATAATTATTACTCTGAGAATGATAGTGCGCTTTACAACATTGCAGGACCTGGAGATATGAGTATTATTCTAAAGCATTTGATTTTCAATACAAAAGCTACGGATAGCACAAATTTAGTCTTCCGATTATTGGTTGGTGGTGGAGTTAAACTTCCTTTAGGCAACTACAACAAATCATATACAGTAGTTCCTACAACTAGCTCAAAAGGCAATGTCGTTTATGGTTCACCATACACAGAACTAGATCCACATTTACAACCAGGAACTGGTAGTTTAGATTTTTTGGGAGTAATTGAATTTTTAATTCGATATAATGGTTTCGGAATCGCTAGTAATATTAGCTATAGATGGAATACAGAAAATTCAAATAATTTTAGATTTGCGAATCGCATAAACACTACGTCGCAGTTCTTCTATCTCTTAAAATTTGAAAAAAAATACGCTGTTGCTCCAAGTTTTGGTTTAAACTATGAGTTCAGTAATAGAGACCAATCCAATAATGAAGATTATCTTAACTCTGGAGGAAGTGCTCTTTTTACAACCTTTGGAACAAAGGTGTATATCGACAAATTTGCCTTGGGATTCACCTATTTTGATCCCATAAACCAACATTTAAATGATAACCAATTACCCAATCAAAAAAGAATGACGGGTGATTTAACTTTTTTACTTTTAAAACAATTAACTTTATAATTATGAAAACTACATTTAAAAATTTATTAATTGCAGGATTAATCA
>CAYPJC010000265.1:0-3773 GCA_964410855.1 uncultured Flavobacteriales bacterium
TTTTAAAATTAATTGAATAAAACCAAAGGAGAGCTGCACTAACTAATTGAAACAAGACCAATAAAGGATGTCCAATAGAATAAGCTACATAAGCGGCAATAATTAAAGCAGTTATGTTCATAGCTGAATGAAAAAACATTGCCTGTCTTCGACTGATACTTTTGCCGATAATGAGTTGTTTTGGTTTGTTGAGATAATCGAGTTTGATGTCGAAGTAGTCGTTAATAATATAGCCTGCTGCCGCTATCATGACTGTGGAGATTACTAATCCTGCAAACAAATATTCAGGTAAATAAAGCGATAAACCTGCTTGATTTAAAAATGGATAAATAATACCAAATCGAATAGCATATTGGGTAAATGCAATAATAATTAGATTGGGTAATCGGATTAGTCTAAAAAAATCGATTAGTGATTTCATGGGTGCTTTGCTAGTTTCTCTTCTTTTTGAAGAGTATTCAAATTTAATTTATCTTCCTTAGTAATCATATTGGTTCTTAATAACTTTGTAAAATGATTTACACCATTTCTTATAATCACCCAGAACGACATTTTATAGACGTTGAATTAAAAACAAAAACGAAAGGAAAAGAAGCACTCTACTTTCAATTGCCTGCTTGGCGACCGGGGAGGTATGAATTGGCAGATTTTGCCAAGAACATTCAAAAATGGCAAGCCTTCGATGAAAATGAAAAACCTTTGTCGTTCAAAAAAGTAACAAAAAATCGATGGGAAGTTGATTGCAAAGGGGCCACAGGAGTTACTATAAAATACAATTATTTCGCAAATGAACTCAACGCAGGCTCTACTTATTTGGATGAAACCCAATTGTATGTAAATCCTGTAAACTGCTTTATTTACAATGAAGCTGAAGTTGATGAAATCTGCCAACTACAACTCAAAGTGCCAGCAGATTATCAATGTGCGATTGCTTTGTATGAGAATGAACCATTTAGCTATCAAGCGAAAAGCTTTGATGAACTAGCAGATAGCCCTTTCATTGCTTCTAAAGGCTTGCAACACCTTCAATACAAAGAGGCAGATACTAATTTTCACTTGTGGTTTCAAGGAGAGTTAAAAGTTGATGAACAGCTCTTAATGAATGATTTTTCTGCCTTTACTCGAGAACAGATAAAGCTTTTTGGAGATTTCCCAACTAAAGATTACCACTTTTTGTTTCAAATTTTAACCTACCCCGCTTATCATGGTGTAGAGCACAGTGCTTCAACAGTAATTGCTTTAGGGCCCTCTTTTTCGGTTCTAAATAAAACTGGAAAGTATGAAAGTTTGTTGGGTGTAAGTTCTCATGAATTATTCCATACGTGGAATGTAAAACGAATTCGCCCGATAGAAATGTGGCCCTATGATTTTACTAAAGAAAATTACACGCGCTTGGGTTATTTGGCAGAGGGTGCAACCACTTGGTACGGCGATTTAATGTTGTATCGTTCAGGTGTGTTTGATGATAAAGCGTATTTTAAAACATTTAATCAATTGTTAGATCGCCATTATAATAATCCCGGTGTTTTAAACTTGTCTGTTGCAGAATCTTCTTTCGATACATGGTTAGATGGCTATTCTTTGGGAATTCCAAACCGCAAAGCATCCATTTATACCGAAGGGGCATTAATTACTTTTTTGTTGGATGTAGAAATTCGCAAAGCAAGTCAAAACAAACAATCATTTGATGAGGTGATGCGCTTTTTGTATGATGAAATATTCAAAAAGGGTAGGGGAGTAGCCGAATCAGATTATCAAGAAACGGTGGAACGAATTGCAGGAAAAAAAATGGACCATTTCTTTGATTCATTCGTCAATGGAAATAAAAATTTTACTAAGGAATTAGAAAATGCGCTCAGTTATCTCGGTCTTAAAATGAAACGCAAACCTGCCGCTCTTTTTTCTGAAGCCTATTTAGGCATCAAGCAAAATGAAAATAAGGTGCTTTCCATTTTCCCAAATTCACCTGCTGAAAAGGCAGGAGTTAGCATTGGGGATGAACCGATTGCTATAAATGGAATCAAAATACAAGGAAATCTTTCGGATTGGTTGGCCTATTTTAAAAAGGATAAGATTCAACTTGATTTGATGAACTCAAGAGGTTTGCAAAAATCAATTTTTTTGCAATTAAGTGATGATTTTTTTTACACCAAGTACCAAGTTTTAGCCATCGAAAATTCAAGTGAAGAGCAGCAGGAATCAAATAAGATTTGGAGGGAGACAATAAACATACTTCATGAATAAAGAGCTACTAACCTGAGTTTGATCTAAGAGTTTTATTGTTGTTCTAAAAATCTTTTAAAATATCCTATGATACCTTTCTTCCATCTTTTCCTTATAAAGTGTTTTCATTTTTTTGGATAAGAAAGATGAATAAATCCACTTGATTGCTGTTGATTTTAACTTGTAAAATCGTTCAAAAACACCTTGTATTTGTTTAGCGGTAAGCCCTAAATTGTCCCCTAACTGCTCAAAATCTACCCTTTCTAATTTGTTTTTTCTTCCGTTCAACGTCAATGCCATCTCTTCTTTATCTTCGGGGTTTATAATGCTTGCATTCAATAGATCGTAAGCTGGTGCTAAAGACCAACCAGTATCAGTTTCTATCATAGAAAAATTCTTTAAATGCATGTCATTATTACCCATAAGAAAACTAAATAAGGTCAGCTCAAAAAAGAACAACTTATCTAATAAGGTATTACTGGAATAATTGCCCAGTGCCTTGCCTATCTTTTCTGATGAGCTTTTATATTTATCGTAGGCTTCGGTAATTTGAAGCATATCCAACATATGTTTTTTTTTGCCTTTTTCTCCTCTATCTATTCGTTTAGTGATATACGACAACTCTCCCGATTGTAAACGGATTAAAGAAGAAGGCACGATTTGAATTCCAAAAGATTCCGCTATACGCATGGTGAGATGCTCATTTCCTGGCATTTCTGGAAAATCATTAGAGGGTGGTTTGAAAATGTAATTACCTCCTAAAGCCCCTACTATGGTTAATCTTCCATTAGTGAGTTCATTAGTTTTATTGAGTAAAGACATTGATAATTTTGGTTGTACTCCTGGTACTGAAATACTACGTTCCACTACATTTTTGGCCAATTCAGCCATTTCATCTAAGCCATAAGGTAATTGGGGAACTTTTTTTTGGCCAAAAAAAGACAAGCTGCATTTTTCGTGAAAATCTACTTCGCCTTTTAATTTTTCGTAACAATGTAAACACTTATTTGCCATACGTTTAAAAATTGGTAATTATCTCTGAATGTGATAATGAACGGATTACTTCTTCGTTCCTCATCGTAATGACTTAGCTATTATATTTTTCAGACAACCTCATCTGTTTCTTCTAAGGGTATAACACTTACTGCCCCAATACAATTTTGACAACAAGCCAATAATAGGCCCATTCTATCATTAGGGTTAATTTTCCAGTTTTTAGAGGCTATTTCTAATAACCAACCTTCGGGAATCAGTCCTTCAAAAAAAGGAAAAAGTCGGTTACTTATATAAGGCTCTTTTGTTACAGGCATGCTAAACGTGATAAATTGTTCCTGATGATTACTTACATAATCGGCTTCATAGGTGAAAATATACTCCCCATCATCTGTTTCAGTTAAAATACCTGCTAAAAACGCTTTATAAAATATATGGGCTTTTCTCATAAGGCTTTATCAGATTTTTCTATTTCCCGACTATCAACAGCCGCCAATTGATGTCCAAACATTCGTAAAACAAGGTTTACCTTTTCCATATTCAGATTGGTCTTGCCT
>CAYPJC010000266.1:0-3758 GCA_964410855.1 uncultured Flavobacteriales bacterium
CGTTTTAAATACAATTCATTGGCAACTCTTAAATATAGCTTAGTATTTAAAGCATTGTGATGAGTCACAAAAGGCCTTGCTGCAGCACCTCCGGGAATAGGTTGTAAAATTGGAGTTTCCACTTCTAAATACCCTCTAGTATTAAAGAAGTCGCGCATAGAGTTCATGACTTTAGTTCTTTTCACAAAAACCTCCTTAACCTTAGGATTTACAATTAAATCCACATAACGCTGCCTATATCGTTGCTCTGCATCAGTGAAAGCATCATGAGTTTTTCCTTCGCTGTCAGTTTTAACAATTGGCAATGGCCTCAACGACTTTGTTAAGACCTTAATTTCTTTAACATGAACAGATATTTCGCCTACTTGTGTTTTAAAAACATGCCCTTTTATTCCAATTATATCTCCAATATCTAGTAGTTTTTTAAAAACATCATTATATAATGTTTTGTCTTCACCTTCACAGATTTCATCTCTGTTAACATAGATTTGAATCTTTCCCCAAGAATCCTGAATTTCAGCAAAAGATGCTTTTCCCATAATTCTTCGACTCATTATTCTCCCTGCTAAAGAAACTTCTTGAAAGTTTCCTTTAGATTCATCAAATTGTAATTTGATTTCAGAAGACCTAGCATTTACCTTAAATTCCTCTGCAGGAAATGGGTCAATACCTAAAGCGCGCAGCCCTGATAAGGACTTTCTTCGTAATTGCTCTTGTTCACTCAACACTCTACTCATGCCTAAAAAATTTGGCCGCAAAGATAACATTTCATCGATAAATAGAGGGTTGTGGTAATATTTACTTGATGGGAAATCTTACTTTTTTCCGTTTATTTGCAAATTCAATCGAAGAAACATGATGAAGAATTTAATCGAAAGCTTTACCAGTCATTTATCAACTGCAGTAGAAATAGGTAAAAAAGCAAGTTTCAACGCTCCAAAAAATAACATTCAAAATGTTTTAATTGGAGGGCTTGGGGGTTCAGGAATTGGAGGCACAATTATTAGTCAATTGATTGCTAATCAATCTAGAGTCCCAATAGTTGTCAATAAGGATTATGACATCCCTTCTTTTGTGAATGAAAGCACCTTGGTAATTTGTTGTTCTTATTCTGGTAATACCGAAGAAACGTTGAGTATGTATGAGGCTGCCAAATCAAAAGGAGCTGAAATTTCAATTATTACTTCTGGTGGGAAGTTTGCTGAATTAGCTAAAGAAAATAAACTGAATTGTATTATTATTCCAGGCGGATTACCTCCAAGAGCAGCATTTGGATTGTCTTTCCCTCAATTATTATTTACTTTTCAGAAATACAATTTAATTGATGATCGCTTTATTTCAGATTTAGAAAACACTATTTCAAATATTGACGATATTGAGTCCGATATACAAAAAGAGGCAAAAGGTGTTGCTGAAAAACTCCTAAATAAAACTCCTGTCATTTACAGCGAAAGCTCTAAAGAAGGTGTTGCAGTTCGTTTTAGACAACAAATTAACGAAAACTCTAAAATGTTGTGCTGGCACAATGTATTCCCAGAGCTTAATCACAATGAGTTAGTAGGTTGGAGAACAAAAAATCAAGATTTTGCACTGGTTATTTTTAGAAGCTCTAAAGATTTTTATAGAAATCAGAAAAGAATGGAGTATTCTAAAAATCTCATTAGCCAATACACAGAAACAATCATAGAAGTTTTTGCCAAAGGTGAGCATCCACTAGAAGAAGCATTATATTTAATTCATTTAGGTGATTGGGTTTCTCTCTTTTTGGCTGAATTAAAGGGAATTGACTCGGTTGAAGTTGATGTAATTAGTGGGCTTAAAGAGATGCTAGGAGACCTTGATTAACCTTTTCTAAAATACTTTCAATTATTATGAAAATTTTTAAATTCTTTTTTCGCTTTGCGATTGCTTTGGTTTTGGCCCTTACTTTAATCAGTTTGGGGTTATTGGCAACAGGCAATTCTCACCTCATCAAAGCGGTAAGAAGTACCTATTTAATTGGAAAAACAGGGCCTACTATTAATGATTACCCCAAGTTTGAAAACAGAATTGTAAAGTCTAAAAAGGGCAATCAATGGCCAAAAAGCAAAACATATAATTCAAAATTTCCCTCAAAAAAACTTCAAAAAGAAATTGATGATTGGGAGACTACAGCATTTCTTGTAATCCAAAATGGAAACATTATTTATGAAAATTATGCCGAAGGCTATTCTAAATCAAGTCGAACAAACTCATTTTCAATGGCTAAAAGCTTTACTAGTTTAGCAATTGGGGCCGCAATTCAAGAAGGAAAAATAAATAGTGTCAATCAAAAAGTAGGTGACTTTATTCCAGAATATAAGCTAGAAGGAAAGTCAGAAATTACAATTAAAGACTTGCTTACAATGAGTTCGGGAATAGATTTTGGTGAAAGCTATGGTGACCCTTTCGGTTTTATGGCCAAAGCATATTATGGAACAGATCTCTATGATTTAACTGTAAACAAAGAAGTAAAACAAAATCCTGGCGAAGTATGGAAGTACCAAGGTGGAAACACATTATTGCTTTCGTTTATTTTAGAAAAAGCAACAGGAGAAACTTTGTCTGATTATTTTTCAAAGAAATTTTGGAAACCTCTAGGGGCCAGCCAAGATGCCTTATGGACAATCAGCGAAAAAAACGGATTGGAAAGAGCTTATTGCTGCTTTTATAGTAATGCAAGAGATTTTGCCCTTATAGGACAATTGATTTTAGACAGCGGTGCATGGAATGGCAAGCAATTAATCAGTAAAACATTCTTTAAGAACTCTTTTAAACCTATTAACATAAGCGATGAGTCTAATCAAGTAATTGATTATTATGGGTATCAGTGGTGGATGGGTAATTATAAAGGAGCAGCGTTTTATTATGCAAGAGGAATTCAAGGACAATACATTGTTGCTATTCCTAAATGGAATGCTGTTCTGGTTCGATTGGGCCATAAAAGAGATCCTACAAAAGGAGTTAGAGTCCCTAGTGATTTATATACTTATTTAGAGGTTGTAAATGAATTATTGAAATAATTCATCAATCTGTATGCTAGTTTGGTTTTAAATAATGAGTGTCATTCTCTTATCGCTGACTGCAAGAATGATTCGCAAGTCATCTTTTTAACTAATCATGTAAATTCAATTTTTTACCTTTGAATAAGTGAGAATTATTGTTTCCCTTTCTTTATTTTTTAGCCTTTTAGTACCTTTTGTGGTCTCGGCACAAATCTTAACAGTTCAAGACAGCGCAACAAATACTCCACTAGAATTTGTAAGTATTTCGAGTGAAAATCCTAAAGAAATGGTTTCTACTAATCAGAAGGGTCAAGTAACTATTTCAGTTTTTGAGGGAGCTGAAAAAATTCATTTTCAATTGTTAGGTTATAAAGCCATCACAAAAAGTTATCTTGATTTAAAAGAATCTGGGTTTGTCTTATCCATGCGAGCAACCGAGTTTAGTCTAAATCAAATAGTGATTTCAGCCAATCGTTGGAAGCAAAATTCATGGGATATTCCACAGAAAATAACCCTTATAAAGCCTAAAGAAGTCGCTTTACAAAACCCACAGACAACAGCCGATTTACTAGCTATTTCTGGAAATGTTTTCATTCAAAAAAGCCAACAGGGCGGTGGAAGTCCAATGATTAGAGGCTTTTCGACAAACCGTTTGCTTTATTCCATAGATGGGGTTCGCATGAACAACGCCATATTTAGAGGTGGAAATATCCAAAATGTGATTTCGCTGGACCC
>CAYPJC010000267.1:0-3755 GCA_964410855.1 uncultured Flavobacteriales bacterium
GTTATTTTGAAAAAGATGTCACTTTTGTTCAGGAAATAAAGCGAACATCAGCCAAGGCTTTTACGCTAACGGCAGAGGTATATTTCATGGTTTGTGATGCAGAAAAATGCCTGCCGCCAGAATTTGTTGATTTAGTTTTTAAAATACCTGCTTCAGCTTCTGCTTTAGAAGAAGGTTCTAAAGAAATATCGGAGGAAGAAGTAAATGGAGTTTCAGAACCAAATAGTATCGATAAAAGTACTTCCGTATCAGACGACTATTTAAATGCCACTAGCTGGAAATATTACGTCACTAACGCTTCTTCAGATATAAATAACCCTTCCTATGAGTTGCATTTTAAGGCCTCAATCGGTGAAGGATGGCATTTGTATTCTCAAAATCAAAAAAGTGAAGAGGAGCAAGTAATGGCTACCAACTTTTACTTTGATGAAAGCTTAAAATTGGAGGAGAAAACAAAGGAGCTAGGAGAAATGATTGCAGCATTTGACCCTACTGCAGATTTGCATTTGAATTATTATGAAAATGAAGTAGAATTTGTTCAATTAATTCCAAAAATTGATGGAAATCTTATAACAGTTGAATATGAATTCATCGTTTGTAACTCCACGATGTGTTTACCTCCTGAGTTAATTGAAATAGAATTTGATCTTAGCAAAGGAACTGGAATGAACGTTTTGGATAAGGAGGGTCAAGTGGCAAACTTAGATGTGAGCACTATTATCCCTTTGCTGCCAAATGTAGATTTAGAAGCACCTTTGGGAGAATGCGGAGAAGATCGGCAAGAAATAAGCAATGTTTGGATGGTCTTTCTGTTTGGGTTTATAGGTGGCCTAATTGCTTTGTTAACTCCCTGTGTGTTTCCAATGATTCCGTTAACAGTTAGCTTTTTTACCAAAAGCGATAGTGATGGTGGAGGAGGGAAAGGACTAGGAAAAGCCCTTCTATATGGGTTTTTCATCTTTTTGATTTATACAGTTTTAAGTATTCCATTTCATTTTAATACCGATCCGGCAGTCTTGAATGAAATTGCGACTAGTGTTTGGTTGAATATTATTTTCTTTATTGTGTTTGTTGTTTTTGCCATTTCATTTTTTGGATATTTCGAAATAACCTTGCCTAGCTCTTTAAGTAATAAAGTAGATTCTGCTTCTCAAGTTGGTGGTGTAATAGGTATATTTTTCATGGCATTAACCCTAGCGTTGGTTTCTTTCTCATGCACAGGGCCAATTTTGGGAACAGTATTAGGAAATGCCTTAAAAAACGGACCATGGCCAATAACGGCTGCTATGAGTGGTTTTGGGGTTGCTCTGGGATTGCCATTTGCGGTTTTTGCTGCTTTCCCAAGCATGATGAACAAATTGCCAAAATCTGGTGGATGGTTAAATTCAGTGAAAGTGGTATTGGGTTTTATTGAGTTGGCATTGGCTGTTAAATTTCTTTCGAATGCTGATTTAGTCGAACAGTGGGGCCTTTTAAAAAGAGAAACGTTCTTCTTGATATGGACTTTTATTGGAATAGGTCTTTTTGCCTATTTAGTAGGATGGTTGAAATTTCCACATGATTCCCCTATCAAAAAATTGTCTCCTTTTCGATTAGGATTTGCTGCATTGATTTTGGCTTTCACCATATATATTGCACCGGGCGTATTAAAGAATCCGCCTTGGAATCACAATGCATTAAGCGGATTTCCTCCACCAACTTTTTATGGCTGGTATGAAAAAGATACCTTTCATGCCGAATTTGATGATTTTGATGAAGCATTAGCTGAAGCCAAAAGAGTGAACAAACCGCTGCTTATTGATTTTACAGGATGGGCTTGTGTTAACTGTCGAAAAATGGAGGAATCTGTTTGGACTGTTGAAAGTATTAAGAAGAAGTTGGAAGAAGATTTTGTGCTAGTCTCTTTATATGTAGATGATAAAGTGGAACTTCCTGAAGATCAGCAAGGCGTATTTGAGTATCAAGCAGGCGATGAATTGAAAAAGAAAAAGATTAAGACCATTGGAAATAAATGGGCAACCTTTCAAACACAAGTTTTTAATAATAACTCACAGCCTTATTATGTGATGCTCAGTCCTGATGGATATCTATTGGGAAATCCTCTTGGATATACTCCTAGTGTTGAAGACTATTCTGATTTCCTTGATTGTGGAATAAACGCCCACAAAACAAAAGATGGAATAGCTACGAACTAGAAGAAGCTAAGTCTTTGGATATTTTAGCCTTGTTCGCATATTTTTCCATGAATTGTTTTTTCGAATCTTTGTAAGAAGATACAAGTCCAATTTTTGATAGGACATAGATGTATATCCATGCTAAGTCAATTTGATAAGGAAGAAAACCTGCTCTAGCGCTTCCGGGGAATAAATGATGGTTGTTATGCCATTCGCCAGAAAATAAACCAGGCCTTGTTTGATTGATTGATAGATTTCTTCGGTCAAAATCAATTCCATCTATGTGTTTTACTTCTCCTTTTCCATGGCCAGTGTAATTAAAGGCACGTACTAAGATAAACCAAAACATTGCTCCTGTAAAGATGGTGCAAGCCAAAGCGTGACCTCCAATAAAATATAAGAGGCTGTACCAAAAGGCCCAATTCAGTAACCATATTCCAATAGTGTATAGAGGAGTAGCTAAAGTTCCCCATTTCTGGTACTGCTTAAAATTATTTAATTGAACCCCTGTGTGACTTAAAAATAGTTTTAATCGATCATATTCAGCTTCATCTAAGTCTTTGGCAATGCCTTGATGATTTACATCAGCTAACATACAATACCAAAATCCTGCTGTAGCATTATAAGGATCGCCAGGAAGATCAGATTTTGCATGATGAACATGGTGTGAGACCACGTAGACTTCTTCGGGTAGGGTTTTAATAACTAAGTTTTGAGTAATAAATCTCCAAATAGGGTGGCTAAAGGCATAGGATATATGGGTAGAGTATCTGTGGTACCAGATGGTTCCATGCGTACTCATAATAATCATAGCGTACACAATGAATATGCAAAAAGTAACTAAGCTAAAGTATTCCGTAATAAAAAAATAGAAGAATGGAAGCATGCAAACTACCATTAACCAGCTAACCATTGAAAGCCAATTTTTTCTGCTTTTAAAAATGTTAATATTTTTCAGAGCTTCTGAGAAAATCTGTTTGTCAGAAGGCTTTACTAGATCACCATTTTTATCTTGCCACCCGTAAGAAGGAACTTTAAGAATTTTATCTATAAATGCCATATACACTTTCAATTTTAGAACCTTAAAGCAAAAATCTCTTCAAGATAATGAACGAACAACAAAGGTAATTAGAAGTTTATGTTTTTCCGATTTTAAATGCTCACCTTAGCAATTGATGCCTAAAGCCAAAAGAATAATAGTTTCTGTAACAACTGACTTATCAACTGATCAAAGGGTTGATAGAGTTTGTGCCTCTTTATTTAAAGATGGATACGAGGTTTTTCTGCTTGGAAGAAAATTAAATTCAAGTGCAGATTTAATAAATCGAAAATACAATACTAAGCGATTTCGGCTGCTATTCAATAAGGGGCCTTTATTTTATGCCAACTATAATTTAAGACTTTTTGTTTATTTGATTTGTCATCCTGCTGATTGCTATCTCTCTAATGATTTAGATACACTTTTGGCGAATTATTGGGTTTCAAAAATCAAGAAAGTTCCATTAGTATATGATAGTCATGAATACTTTACTGAAGTGCCGGAATTAAAGGAGCGACCAATAGTCAAGTCAATTTGGGAAA
>CAYPJC010000268.1:0-3752 GCA_964410855.1 uncultured Flavobacteriales bacterium
AATGCCATGACGGCTTCTGCGATCTATAATTATATCGATGATCACGGGACAGTTCAATATGCAAACTTACCCAGCAAAGGACATTCTATTAGATGGGGAGATTTTAATGGGGATGGAAAGTCAGACATGATTATTTCATCTGATATAGACATGGTTAATTGGAAATTGTATTTTTCGAAAGGGCAAAGTTTTGAATTTATTTCAGATCATATTTTAGTTGCTACTCCAAGCGGTCATCACCATTTGCAAGTAGCTGATTTAAATGGAGATGGAAAATCGGATCTTATTTTAACCGACGGGGACTTCTCGTTATCAAATACAACAATTCATACTTTTTATTCGTTGGGTAAAACTCCAATTATGGCACATGATTTTAAGTCAAAAACAGAAATATTTAGCACATTTATTTCCAACATTAGGCCAGCTTATTTATTGGATTCAGATGGTGATGGTGCAATTGAAATAATGGCAAGCACTTCTATATATGACGACCTGTTTATTGCAGATTTTTCTTTGGATAATAAATTCGGTCAAATGGCTTATGCGTTGACTGGTTTTAAAGAGTTAAGCAAAATTTCTTACTCTTCAATATCAATACATTCAAATGCTTGCTCATTCTATACCCCTTCAAATACAGCTAATTATCCTCTAGTTGACTTTCATAAACCAATTTTTGTAACTGCAACTATTGGTATTCCCGATGCAAGTGGAATGAATACTAGTAGTTTTCGAAAAGAATTTAAATACCTGTATAAGGGAGCAAAATTACACCAACAAGGAAAAGGTTTTCTTGGTTTTGAGAGAATAGAAGTGCTTGAAGATTATCAACTAGGAAATGAAAATCCACCTACAATTTTAAGTCGAACAGAATATGAAATTGATTTGGACTACTATTTTAGCAGACCGATTAAATCATTTAGCTCAACTGTAATTAATTATACCTGCACCGGTAATTTATTGAAAAATTTATCAAGCACAGAGTCTAGTTATACAACATATGAATTATCAGATGGAAGGTTTATCAATCGATTGGACTATACCAAAAGTGGCAATAATTTAGTTGGATATACAACAGAAACTACTTATGAATATACTGCCGCTAATTCAAGCGAGCATGGTAATCCTTCTAAGATAATCAATACTATTGGAGATATTTCTACTGCAATTGAAATTACTGAAACAGAATTTACCTATGGACAATTTGGAACACATATTCCAGCTAATATGATAGAAAAGATTGAAACTCAAACTAGGAATGGTTCTTTACCTTTTGTTAGTCATTTATATTATGATTTTGATCCACTAACTGGTAATCTAATAGAAAGCGGCAAGAAGAATGTTATCGGAAACACTATTTACTCGATAAATTATGATTACACCGGTGATTTTTTTGGAAACCTTGTTACTTCAACAGAAACGGTTGTTGGTCACGCTAACTCAAGTCGAGTAACAACTTTTGAGTATGAGTCTAATGGAAGAAGCATTACTAAAAAAACCAATCCACTTGGTTATATTGAAACATGGGAGTATGATCCTGTAAATTCAAAAGTTTTGCTATATAATGACATAATACAAACCAATGTAACAGCGACTTATGAGTATGACGACTTCCATCGTTTAAATTATTCAAAAGACGAATATGGAAATAGTTCCGTCATAACAATGGAGTATGAGCCTGCTTTTGGATTTAGCCCGAGTGAATCTGATGTGCAACTTTATTATGTCTTAACAGCTACCGTTGGGTTTGGTGACGAAAAAGTATGGTATGATCATCTAGGTAATACGCGTAAAACTAGAACTGATGGGTTTAATGGCTATGTTTATACGGTAAACAACTACATGAGTAGGGGAATGCTAAAAGAGGCAACAGACCCATTTTTCGGTATAAATGTTAAAGGAATAACCCACTTTTTGTATGATGAATTTGGACGAGAGTTTAAGTCATTTTTCATTGATCAAGCTTTAAATACCTTATCTACAACAGATATTTATTTACAAGCACATACTGGTATTGTAACCCCTTACACTTACGTTAATCGAAATGTAGAAAACACAATTTCTAAAGGTTCTAGTACATTAAAAATTACAACAGACCCCACAGGTATGAAAATTAGTTCGCAGCAAAATGGCGGGCCAACGGTTGAATTTAAATACTACAGCAGTGGGAATTTAAAAGAAACGGAAATTGATAATGTTGTGTTGAATTACATGGAGTATGATGAAAATGGGTTTCAGATTCGTTTAGCTGAAGCTAATAGCGGGACAACTGAGTATGAATATAATGTGCTAGGCGAACTAATGCGACAAGAGGATGAAAAAGGAAATGTTTTAGACGGGTTTGTTTACGATAAGTTAGGAAGATTAAATACTCATTCCATTAACGGTGTACTGGCATTTCAATATGATTTTTATAATGCAGGAAATGGTATAGGGCAAATTTCCAGTTCAATATCGCATTCCAACAACATCTCAAATACTTATACCTATAATACGGATGGAGACTTATCTCAAATTAGCGAATTGATTTATGGTAAGGTATTTGACACACAATATGAATATCAAAATGGCAGATTGGAAAAAGAAAAATACAATAAGACAACACAAGCAATGGAAACTATTGCGACCTATTCTTATGGCTCACATGGGCAATTGACCTCAGTTGCTAATTTCAATAGTATAGGTACAGGAGCTTATTTTTTTGAAGGAGTAACTAAAAATCCAATGGGACAATGGAAGTTATATAAACTTATTAATGGTGTAAATAGCAGCTTAAATTATGACAATGTAGGATTTCTCGTTTCGGTATCATCTACTGTTTATAATCGAACTTATGAATTTGACATGGAAAGAGGAAATTTATTAAAACGAGCTGATCCTGGAAACCCTATGCGAATCGAAAACTTCCTGTACGATTCTTTTGATCGCTTAAAATATGTGCAATCACCTTCTATCCCTCCTCTCCTAATGGAGTATGGTGATAATGGAAACATCTTGGAAAAATCAGATTTAGGGGAATACACCTTGTATCATCCCTTAAGGAAGCATGCAGTTGTAGAGGTAGAACACATTTCGCAGCAAATTAATTCTAGCACGCAGGATATAGCTTACGATGAATTTCATAACCCTGGAGCCATTCGAGAAGGGGACTATGAATGGACGTTTGAATATGGACCTAATCACCAACGGAAAATGGCTCGAATTAAAAATTTAATAACCAACGAGGAAAAAAGAAGGTATTATACAGTAACATCTGAATATCAATATGCAAATTATGGAGCGGATTTAGAATTTCAAGTAGATTATGTAAGTGGTGGAGATGGCTTATGCGCAATGGTGGTTTATGATGGAAATACAAGCAATGCTTATGCGGTTTATAAAGACCATTTAGGCTCTATAGAATTACTTACCGATGATCAAGGAGTTGATGTTGCTGAGCAAAGCTTCGATTCTTGGGGAAGGCACCGAGACCCTGTTACTTGGAACCCGTATAACTTTACACCCAATCTACCAAATTGGCTTTGGAGAGGATACACTGGCCATGAACACATGAATGAATTTCAATTGATAAACATGAATGGGCGTTTGTATGATCCTCTTATAGCGCGTATGCTAAGCCCTGATAATTATGTGCAATCTCCAGATAATCCACAAAACTATAACCGCTATACTTATGCCTTAAACAATCCGTTGAAGTATACTGACCCCGATGGGGAATTTATAGTTGAGGCAATGTTTATTGGTGGATTTATTAA
>CAYPJC010000269.1:0-3750 GCA_964410855.1 uncultured Flavobacteriales bacterium
CACGAAGAATTGTTGCAGTTATCCCCTATTTTGGGTTTGCTCGACAAGATAGAAAAGATAAGCCAAGGGTTCCAATAGGATCTAAACTGGTTGCAAATATGTTAACAGCAGCAGGAGTAAGCAGAGTAATGACTATGGATTTACATGCTGATCAAATCCAAGGATTTTTTGAAGTTCCTGTTGATCATTTATATGCCTCCGCTGTATTTACAGATGCTATTAAAGAATTAAATCTTCCGAATATGGTAATGGCTTCCCCGGATATGGGAGGCTCAAAAAGAGCTTTTGCCTATGCAAAGCATTTTGAAACAGAAGTAGTTGTTTGTTATAAGCAACGAACAAAGGCGAACAAGATTGGTAAAATGTTTTTGATAGGAGAGGTAGAAGGGAAGGATGTGGTACTCGTTGATGATATGATTGACACTGCAGGAACACTTACAAAAGCAGCAGATATTATGGTTGAAAAAGGCGCAAACTCAGTTCGAGCAATTTGCACCCATGCTATTTTATCAGGAGATGCATACAATAGAATTGAAAACTCTGCATTATCAGAACTTATTGTAACTGATTCAATTCCATTGAAAAAAGAGAGTAAAAAAATAAAAGTTATCTCTGTAACTGACCTTTTTTCTAAGGTTATCTACAAAGTCCATAATTATGAATCTATCAGTTCATATTTTATATTTTAATATTGATTAACACATAAAATAGATTAGAATGAAGTCTGTTGAATTAAAAGCTACCGAACGCAAAGAAGTTAGAAATAAAACCGCTTTGAATACCTTAAGAAAAGAAGGTAGAGTACCTGCAATTATGTATGGTGGAAAAGAAAATTTGAATTTTCATGTTGATAGAATTGCTTTCGAAAAGCTAATTAACACTCCAGAAGTTCATATGGTTGATTTAACTTTTGATGATAAGACTTTGAAGTCTGTTATCGGAGAAGTTCAATTTCATCCTGTAACTGATGCACCTATCCATATTGACTTTATTGAAGTTAATGATAGCAAGCCTATTACAATTGGTATTCCAGTGAGATTTATTGGAACTGCTATTGGAGTATTAAATGGTGGAAAGCGAAGAGAGAAGTTGAGAAAACTGATCGTTAAAGCTATGCCAAAAGATATTCCTGAAGAAATTGAGGTGGACGTTACGAAAATCAAAATTGGCTATGGAATTAAAGTGGAAGATATAGATTTGGAGAATGTTGAATTCTTAGATCATCCAAAAGCTGTAATTGTTGCTGTTAAAACTTCTAGAGTTGCTGTTGAAGACGAGCTTGAAGATGAAGAAGGCGAAGAGGGTGAAGAAGGAGCAGAAGGAGCAGAAGGTGAAGAAGGAGCAGAAAAAGAAACTGCTGCTGCAACTGAATAAATAAGAACATGAAGTACCTGATTGTAGGACTCGGAAACATTGGTTCCGATTACGAAGATACCAGGCACAATATAGGGTTTAACACATTGGATGCTTTTGCTAAAGCATCCAATGTTGTTTTTGAACCTAATCGTTTAGCCGACACTGCAACTGCTAAGCACAAAGGGAGAACTTTGTTGCTGATTAAGCCTACCACTTTTATGAACCTAAGTGGTAAAGCAGTTAATTACTGGATGCAAGCCGAAAAAATACCATTGGAACGAGTTCTTATCATCACCGATGATATTGCTTTACCGTTTGGATCTCTCCGATTAAAAGCTAAGGGAAGCGACGGCGGCCATAACGGGCTTAAAAATATCAATGAAGTTTTAGGAGTGCAAAACTATGCACGTCTGCGATTTGGTGTGGGTAGCGACTTTTCTAAAGGATCTCAAGTGCAATATGTATTAGGTAAGTGGGATGGCGAAGAAGCAAAAACGCTTCCCGAACGATTTGAAAAGTGTAATCAAATAATAGCTGCATTTACTACTAACAGCCTAGCACGGGTGATGAGTGATTTTAATGGGAAGTAATCTTTAGTATTTATTCTCTATGCGACTCTTAATGTAATCTAAGGTATTTTCTATTTCTTTTGGCCGAATGGGTATGATGGTATTGTAAGCAAATTGTTTAGTTTCCAATTAAAGATTCGTAAGGGATATTTAGTTTTTCGTGCAAATTCCGAATCATGTTGAGGGTAAGTTTTCTTTTACGATTAAATATTTCTGATACTCTGCTTTTATAACCGATTATTTCAGCTAATTCCTTTTTTGACATATTCATTTGCTCCATTCTAAACTTAATAGCTTCAATTGGATCAGGTGCTTCAATTCGATAATGTTCTTCTTCATATTTTTCTATTAACAAGGATAATAGTTCAGCTTCATCACCTTCTTCTGAATTGGTAGGTGCGTGAAAAATTTCTTCAAATCTTTTTAGGGTTTGATTGTAATCCTTTTCTGATTTTATTACTTTAATTTCCATAGCTATTATATTTTTTCCGCGTCAATTTTGTCATATTGATTATGAGTTCCAATAAACTTTATAAAAGACCATTGTCTTTCGTAGTTAATTTCAACAATAAGTCTGTATTTATTCCCGCAAATGTCAAAAATAACTCTACCACTTTTTAATATGCTCGCTTTTGCATATTCAGTTTTAATGTCTGTCGGACTTGTCCAATTCGCCTTAGATGCTTCTTTGTACCAAGTCTTAAGTTGTTGCTCAGAATCATTGTGTTTTTTCAAAATTCACGAAGTATCTTTTTTGCAAAAACTCTCAATAATTATTTAATATTTACGACAAAGATATGAAAAGTTACCAATATGGTAAATTTGCAGGAGGGTAATTTTATTATGAGCTACTTTATGAGGTATAGAGGTGTTTGTAAAAACTAATCAGTTATTTCAAAACCATCAGCATCTTCAAGCACTGGAAATTTCTTTCGAAAAGCCATTAGGCTCTCATAATCGATGTCGGTTTCTATGATTTCTTCTTTATCAGTGAATGGCTGATTTATTAAATGCCCTTTCATATCGATAATTCCAGAGCTCCCTGCATATTCCATCTGATTTCCATCAATCCCAATTCCATTGACTCCTACTACATACGCTTGATTTTCAATTGCTCTAGCAAATAAGAGCTTCTCCCAGGCATCTTTTCTCACTTTTGGCCAATTGGCAACATAGATTAGAAGGTCGTAATCATGCTTCCCATCTTTAAGTGTATTTCTACTCCAAATTGGGAACCGCAAATCATAACAAATCAATGGACGAATTTTCCATCCTTTATAATGGATCGTTAGTAATTTTTGACCTGGCTTGAAATGATTATTCTCTTCAGCCATGGAAAATAAGTGCTTCTTATCATAATGCTGCAACTTTCCATCTGCTTCTACCCAAATGAAGCGATTATAGTATTCGCCTT
This sequence comes from uncultured Flavobacteriales bacterium, assembly GCA_964410855.1. GTDB lineage: Bacteria > Bacteroidota > Bacteroidia > Flavobacteriales_E > Vicingaceae > JAVJQS01. The sequence goes on from CAYPJC010000269.1 coordinate 3,340, forward strand.
CTACCTTAATGATTAAACTTCCGCAAATGGCGCAATTTTTCTCTTTTGCAACAGATTTCATCCAAGAAACTGCTTCACCATCCATAGTTTGAGCCAGCTTTTTTTCGTTCATACTAAATCCGGTATTAAACATCTCTGCTAAAACAATTAGATCTGTTTTTTGAACTTGCTCTATCTTTTTAGAGAGCAAGTCAAGGTTGGCTTTAGAATTTTCCCAAACAATTTGAATTTGAACTAGACTGATGGACAGGTTTTCCATGCTTATATCTTGTTTAAGATTTCTGCTGCTTTCTCAAGGGTTTCATTTTCTTTTGCAAAACAAAATCGTAGCACCTTATTATCTATCGGTCTGTTGTAAAAAACAGAGGTAGGGATGGAGGCAATTTTATGTTCTTTAGTTAATCTGATGGC
>CAYPJC010000270.1:0-3749 GCA_964410855.1 uncultured Flavobacteriales bacterium
CGTTGGAAGGCAAACCGCGAAGATAAAAAAGCTTGGAAAATCAATGGACTGAAACCAGCTTCTTATACTTTTTTATTTAAACCCATGCGGAAGCTGAAGCAATTTTTTTAATTCTTAATTTTTAGTTTTTAATCCCTTGTTCGTCCGAAGTAAAGTAAAGGCAGCTTTTCTCGTCTTAAAAGGCGTGCCTAGAATGAGTAGTTTGAGAATTACGAATGAAGAATGTTTCATCCTTAATCCTTGAGCCTTGAATCTTTCATCCTTGAGCCTCATACTCTAGAGAGAGAAATGCCTAGTCGACCCCTTAAGGAAGGGTTAATAAAATAGTTTTCAACCCTTACTCAAAGATTTTATTGACTTGGGTCATCATTTTGTTGAACCATACTTACTCACTCATTATTCTTTTCTTTTGGCTTGAACCAAAAGAAACAAAAGTTCAAGACAAAACAAACTTCTTCCCATTAGCCTACGCCGCCCCGTGTTTTGTCTTGCCGCCCAATACATAAATCGACAACACTTCTATTAAAACAACACTTTAGCTTCATTTTTAAACTCTTCCTTTCTGCCACGGTGTCTGCCGACAGACAGGATAGGCAGGACAGCTAGGTATCGCAATCAAAAATTGAGTTGACAAGGAGCTACTACCTAGAATGAGAAATTTCTCAACCCTTAATCTTTCATCCTTGAAACTTAATCCTCAAGTCACCGACTTTAAAGAAGAATGAATAAATGATATAATGCTTGGAATTTATTATTACTAAGAATTCTAAATTCGTAATTCTCAGATTCGAAATTGAATTAATTAGAACTTCGTTCGCTTCCTTCTTCTATTAATGACACTATTATACTTTGGTTTGCTAAAATCATTGCCAGTTCGAATGACATAGGAGCAAGATAACTGAATAGTTAGATATCCGTCATTTCCATCAGGGTTGCCTCTAATAGCACCAGGATTGTAATACCCTCTATCTGGTAAGTCTGCATCACCTCTAGCATAAGCTTCGTCACTTCTATTGGCGAAAATTCTGGATTCATTAAATGGTAAATCTGCATCTTCAGCATAACGTGTGCTTACATCGTCCAAATAATCAGTAAAGGCAAAACGATAGCCCACTTCCATTCCAAATCGAAGTTTTCGGTTTATGGTGAAATTAGCGCCAACTCCTAATGGCACTACTAAAGCGATTTCATCGTAAGCGTTTTGAGTGCCCTCTGTTTGTAATGGTCTTAGAGAATACCAATCCCCTTCAAATTGTGCATAAGGAATGTAATAGATAGCTCCGATTCCTGCGAAAGCGTATGCTTTAAAGTCAATACGTTGTCTAGATCTTCTGCTAATATCATTGGTCGTAAAGAAATTATATTCACCTGTCAAAATAGCTTCAAACACATCTGTTCTAAAGCTCAAGTTTCTGCCAATTCGAGGGCCAGAGCCAGAAAGACTATCAGCACCTTCTAATCGTAAAAAGTTAAGTGAAATTTTAGCAGCAATATTTCTTGTAAATGAGTATCGATAGAATGCCCCAACTGCAAACTGCGATTGCTCAAGTTTCATGTCCAATAAAAATGGCTGTGCTTCACCAGAACCGCCTCCAATCTCACCTAAATAGTTGGCGCCTCCTAAGTTTACACCAAAATCCATTTCGTATTGAGCTACCGCTGTATTTAGTGAGCAAACAATAATACAAAAAGCAGCAAATATTTTTCTCATAACTGCAAATATAACACAATTATCAATTATGCTATAGGATACGCCAAAATTCATTTAAGATTTATAACCTGAGTTCGACCTAAGAGTTTTATTATTGTTCTAAAAATCAATAAACTACGTCATTGCGATGAGTGGAGTGCAACGGAATGAAGAAGCAATCTTAATTTAAGGGTGAGATTGCTTCAACTTATTGCACTAACGCTTATAATTTTCGCAATGACGATCTGATTTTTAGATACTTAGTTTTTGTCTTATACCGAACTCAGGTTTATACTAATTTAAATGAATCAGATTGCAACAAAAAATATAAAATGATAAATTGCAAAAGAAGAGTTGTTTCTTCTTGAAAGTATTAATTTCGACTTTCATTTCGAAATATGATTAAATTCAATCAATTCTTTCTTGATAATGGTCTGGAAGTAATTGTTCACCAAGACCAATCTACTCCTATTGTCGCATTTAACCTTCTTTATAATGTTGGCGCAAAGCACGAATCAGAAACTCGAACAGGCTTTGCCCACTTGTTTGAACATTTGATGTTTGGCGGGTCTGAAAATATTCCCTCTTTTGACGGACCCCTTCAAGAAGTTGGTGGAGATAATAATGCTTTTACCTCAAATGATTTAACCAATTACTACATCACTTTGCCCAAAGAAAGCTTGGAAACCGCCTTTTGGCTAGAATCTGATCGAATGAAAAGCTTGGCTTTTTCTCCGAAAAGTCTCAATGTACAACGACAAGTGGTTATTGAGGAATTTAAACAGCAGTACTTAAATCAACCTTATGGGGATGTGTACCTTTTCTTAAGACCATTGGCTTATCTGAAACATCCCTATAAATGGGCAACAATTGGTAAAGAAATTGCCCATATCGAAGCGGCTAAAATGGATGAAGTGAAATCTTTTTTCTACAAACACTATCGGCCAAACAATGCTATTTTGTCTATAGCCGGTGATGTATCTGTAGATCATATTAAAGTTTTGGCTGAAAAATGGTTTGGAGATATTTCAAAAGGAGAGAAAATTGAAAAGGAATGGGATGATGAAGAGCCACAAATTAAGGAAAGAAGTTTGGTCGTAGAAAGAGATGTTCCTCAGCATGCAATCTACAAGGCCTACCATATGGTTGAACGATTACACCCTGATTATTATGCAACAGATTTAATAACGGATATACTTTCTCAAGGAGATTCTTCAAGATTTTATCAAAGATTGGTGAAAGGGTTAAAAGTATTCTCAGAATTAGATGCATACATCAGTGGCGATATAGAAGCCGGTCTGTTGATTATTTCAGGGAAACTTAATCCATCGTTTACACTCGAAGCTGCAGACGAAGCCATTCAAAAAGAATTAGCTCTACTGATCAAGGATGTTTCTGATGAAGAACTAATGAAGGTGAAGAATAAAACAGAATCTTCGAATGAATTCGGAAAAACGAGTGTTTTAAATAAAGCCATGGGTCTAGCTATGGCATCTCTGATCGAATCACCTGACTTAATTAATAAAGAGTTAGCCCATTATCAGAATGTTTCCAAAAATGATATTCAAAGAGTTGCAGAAAAAGTATTTCAAAAAGCAAACTGCTCAACGCTCTATTATAAATCCAAAAGAATTAAAAATTGATTTTAGATAGAAAAACCCCTCCAGTCATTAAAATCAACAAGCAGCTTGATTTTTTGAAAGCCGAAAGCATCACTTGTGAAAATGGTGTTCCTATTCATTACATTAATTATGGGGAACAAGAAGTCATTCGCTTGCAATTAGTTTTTGATGCAGGAACTGTTCGTCAGTCAAAAGCATTAGTTGCTTCAACAACGAATAAAATGTTATTGGAAGGCACTAAGAACTATAATTCGTATGAAATTTCAAATTTTATAGAAAAGAGAGGCGCATTTATTCAAGCTGAGACAGAAGCGGATACTTCTATGATTTCGGTGTACTGCCTGACAAAAAACGTTCACGAACTACTTCCTTTGTTACAAGAAATTATATTAGACGCTTCTCTTTCCAAAAATGAATTGGAGAATTATTTATCCATT
>CAYPJC010000271.1:0-3065 GCA_964410855.1 uncultured Flavobacteriales bacterium
ATGCTCAAGCTGCGGAGTTACGAAAGCTTATAAAAAAAGATGATCCAATAGGTAGAACCTTAACCCAAGCAAAAATGCTGGAAGGTAGCGTTCGAAATACAGGGGTTCATGCCTGTGGAATTATTATATCTCCGGATGATATAACGAATTATGTTCCAGTTTGTACCTCAAAAGAGTCTGACTTACTATTGACACAGTTTGATAATAAAGTTGTTGAAGATGCAGGTTTGTTAAAGATGGATTTTTTAGGTCTGAAGACCTTAACCATTATCAAAGATGCCATTGCATTGATTAAGGAGAATTATGGTGTTGAAATTGATCCTGATGAAATACCATTGGATGATGTAAAGACTTATGAGTTGTATCAACGAGGTGAAACGAACGGAACTTTTCAGTTTGAATCTGCAGGAATGCAAAAGCACCTCAAGAATTTAAAGCCTACAGATATTGAAGATTTGATTGCCATGAACGCCTTGTATAGACCAGGCCCAATGCAATTTATTGATTTATTTATTTCTCGAAAAAGAGGAGATGTTCCAGTAGAATACCCACATGATTTATTGAAAGATATTTTGGAGAATACCTATGGAATCATGGTGTACCAAGAGCAGATCATGCAAGCGGCTCAAATCATGGCAGGTTATTCTTTAGGAGAAGCAGATATTTTGAGACGAGCCATGGGCAAGAAGAAAATGGACGTCATGCAAGAGCAGAAGGTGAAGTTCGTTGAAGGTGCAGAGAAATTACATGGAGTAGAAAAAAAGAAATCTGAAGAAGTATTTGACATCATGTTGAAATTTGCCGAATATGGATTTAACAGATCACATTCAGCGGCTTACTCTATAATCGCATTCCAAACTGGATACTTAAAGGCAAACTACCCTGCTGAATATATGGCAGCTGTGTTGACCAATAACATGAATGACATCAAGAAAGTTACCTTCTTTATGGAAGAATGCCGAAGGATGGGGACTAAAGTAATGGGGCCAGACATTAATGAAAGTGGCTATAAATTCATCGTAAATAAGAATAAAGAAATTCGTTTTGGTTTAGGAGCATTAAAAGGAGTAGGAGAAGGAGCTGTAGAGGCAATTGTGAATGAACGAAAAGCAAATGATAGATTCACCTCAATCTTCGACTTAACCAAACGAGTTGACTTAAGGTCAGCCAATAAGAAAACATTTGAAAGCCTTGCATTAGCTGGTGGTTTCGATTCTTTTGAAGAGGTTCATAGAGCTCAATACTTCTATCAAGATAATGGAGAAGCACCCTTTTTAGAGAAAGCCATCCGATATGGCAGTAATCATCAAGAACAAGAAAATTCAGCTCAAGGTTCCTTGTTTGGAGGAGAGGCGGCCATAGAAATTCCTGAACCTCAAATTCCAAATTGCGAACCATGGGGTAGAATGGAAAAGCTTTCCAAAGAGAAGGAAGTTGTCGGAATTTATTTGTCTGGGCATCCCTTAGATGATTTTAGATTCGAAATGAATAACTTTTGTACTGCTCGCGTTAAAGAGTTGAGTAATTTAGAACAAGCAATGAAGCGGGGTGACATGCGCATGGCTGGTATTGTGATTGAGGCTCAGCATAGAATAACCAAAACCGGGAAGCCTTATGGTGTTTTAGTATTAGAAGGGTATGAAGAAAATTTCCGGTTTATGTTGTTTTCAGATGACTACATAAAATATAAAGGATACTTAACTCAAGGTTGGTTTCTGTTTGTAAAAGGGAAAGTGCAAAAGAGGCAGTGGAATGATGAATTGGAGTTTAAGATAAGTGGTATTGAGTTGTTGTCAGACTTAAAAGACAAAATGGCGAAACACATTAACCTTAAAATGGACTACGATGTGGTAGATGATTCTATGATTCAGTGGATTGAAGAATTAAGTAAAGAGAAATTGGGAAAGTGCACGATAGGCTTTCAAATCATTGATCGAAAAAATAAAAATGTTATTCAATTAAAATCGAGAAACTTACGATTGAACTTGGATAATGAATTAATAGAGAAACTAGAATCAAAAAAAGATATTAGCTTTAAGGTTGAATAATGTCAATTTGTCGTGAGTTATAAATTGGTAAACTTATTGAGTAAGTAACTTTGAAATAAAATAGAAGCTAATTAAATAATTAAAAACCTAAAATAAATAGTTATGGCAGTTGAATTAACAGATGCAAACTTCGAAGAACAAGTAATAAAGTCAGACAAACCAGTTTTGGTTGATTTTTGGGCTGAATGGTGTGGACCTTGTCGAATGGTTGGGCCAATTGTAGAGGAATTGCACGGAGAATACGAAGGCAAAGCAATTGTTGGTAAAGTAAATGTGGATACTAATCCTGGTATTTCTGCAAAGTATGGAATCAGAAACATACCAACAGTTTTATTTTTTAAGAATGGCGAAATTGTAGATAAGCAAGTAGGGGCAGCGCCAAAAACAGCATATGCTGAAAAATTGGATGCTCAAATTACTTAGATTCGCCCTTGGCGAGATTAAGGATTAATGTATAAAGGCTTAATTGCATAAAAACCTTGTTATGAAATATCCTAGAGTTTATAATGGATTTTAAAACAGGGTTTTTTATACTTTCTTTTTAATTAGTCAAGTAGAGAATTCCAATTATTGCTATCAAAATAAGTACAACAGCTATTCTAATTCTTTCTTGCCTTTTTTGTTTTTGGAGTTTAGTTAGAATTAGATTAAGCTCTTCTTCGGAAGCTTGTTTGTAGTTTAAGGTTTTAGTTCTTTTTGGGTTATACTTCTGATCCTTGAAATACTTTTCGCGGAGGCGGTTTTGCAAACTTCTATTTTGCTTATTCTGACTCTCGGCATCTTTCGCGAACCCTACGCCCATTTTTTTATCTAAATATACCTATAAGAATCAGACATGCTTTATATTATTTCTTAATTTTCAATCATGCCTGTAATCGATAGAACCCAAATACAAGCTTATAGTCACTTAGAACTTCTTGCTAAGCAAGTGGTAGAGGGCTTTATTACGGGTCTACACAAGAGTCCATTTCATGGATTTTCTGTTGAATTTGCAGAGCATCGCTTGTACAATAACGG
>CAYPJC010000271.1:3090-3749 GCA_964410855.1 uncultured Flavobacteriales bacterium
GGATTGGAAACTTTATGCGAAAACAGATAAGTTATTTGTAAAACGTTATGAGGAAGAGACCAATTTAAGGTGCAGAATTATAATGGATGTATCTAGCTCGATGCAGTTTCCAGAAAAAGTGGAGGAAGGCAAGCATAATAAATTACAATTCTCTGTTTATGCCGCCGCCGCCTTAATCGAATTGTTGAGAAAACAACGAGATGCTTTTGGGTTGAGTTTGTTTTCTGAAACCATTGAATATCACTCAGAGGCAAAATCAAATGCTTCTCATCAGCGACTTGTATTTCATGAATTAGAAAAATTATTGGATAAGGATTTAACGCAGAAGAACACTTCAGCTGTTGACTCTTTACACCATATTTCAGAAATGATTCACCAGCGTTCTTTGGTGATTATTTTTAGCGACATGCTGGACAATTCTGATAGAGAAGAAGAGTTGTTTTCTGCTTTACAACACCTGAAGCATAACAAACATGAAATTATACTCTTTCATGTGGTTGATCAAAAAACGGAGCTGGATTTCGACTTTGATAATCGTCCGTATCGCTTTGTAGATATGGAAAGTGGTGAAGAGGTTAAACTGAACCCCAATGAGGTAAAAGAACAATATGTAAAAGAAGTAAAGGCAAGAGAGAAAGAGCTGAGGTTAAAGTGCCTGC
>CAYPJC010000272.1:0-3728 GCA_964410855.1 uncultured Flavobacteriales bacterium
TACAACTCTACAATAACCTGCTTCTTCATTTTCATTGTAATAATTTTGATGTCCCTCTTCGGCAACATGAAACTTTAATGCTTCAGACAGCTCTGTGACAACAGGATCTGAGTAGTATTCACCAACTTCATCAAACACCTGATTTGCTATTTCCTTTTGCTCGAGTGAATGATAATAAATTACAGAACGGTATTGTGTTCCTTTATCGCCGCCTTGCTTATTTAATTGAGTTGGGTCGTGACTTGTCATAAAAATTGTAATCAAATCATGATAGCTCAATAACTCGGAATCAAAGGTAACTTTTACAACTTCTGCATGCCCAGTTTTCCCTGAGCACACTTCTCTATAAGTTGGTATTCCAGGAACTGTTCCTCCGGTATAACCGGACTCTACTTTTTCGACTCCTTTTAGACGTTGAATAACAGCTTCGATGCACCAAAAGCATCCGCCTCCAAATGTTGCATTTTCAATTTTCATAATTATTTCTCATTTTTAATTAAATGAATAGATTCTGAATTCACACAATATCTTAAACCACTTGGCTCTGGGCCATCTGGAAAAACATGACCTAAATGGCCATCACAGGTATTACACATCGCCTCAACTCTTATCATACCAAAAGAGCTATCCTTGTGATACTTGATCGCATTGACTTTTATGGGTTGAGTAAAACTTGGCCATCCGCTGCTCGAGTCGAATTTTATCGTTGAATCAAATAAAAGGGTATCACAACAAATACAACCATACTTCCCGGCATCATAGGCATTGCATAAAGCACCAGAACCAGCTGCTTCTGTCCCTTTCATTCTTGTTATTCTAAACTGTTCAGGAGTAAGAATAGATTTCCATTCTTCTTCTGTTTTTTCTACTCGCTTATCAGGATTAATATTTCCCTTTTTTGAATATTTAATAACATCATTCCAATTCATCATTTTCATATTATTTTAAATAGCTCCTAATGCCATAGCTTGCCAACACCCCTTCTCCTGTTGCTGCTGCAACTTGAGCAATGGCACCTTCTCTACAATCTCCCGCAGCAAAAATTCCACTAACGGATGTTTCTGCTAAAGCTGTTGTTTGAATAAATCCTTTTTCATCTAATTCTATCACATCTTTAAAAGGCTGAGTATTTGGTATAAGCCCTATAAAAATAAATACCCCATCAGCAGCTATTAAAGATTCTACATTGGTTTCATTATCCCTAACCTTCAGCGCCTTAAACAATTCGTTTTCCCCAGCTTTAAATTCAACAGATGTTTTGTTCATATAGGTTGAGATATTATCAATTGATGAGAGCTTTTCAATATACGTTTCAGATGCGGTGAATTCATTTGTACGATTTACAATCTTCACACTTTTACAAAATCCTGCCAAAAATATCCCTTCCTCTAATGCCGAATTTCCTCCTCCAATTACGATAATGTCTTTATCTCTGTAAAATGCGCCATCACAAGTCGCACAAAAATGAATTCCTGAACCGATTAATTCCGTTTCATTAGGGATATCAAGTTGTCTGTAAGTAGAGCCGGTTGATAACACAATAGTTTTCCCAATGTATGAGGTGCTTTTTGTCTCTACAGTAAATAATTCTCCTTCTTTATCAATATTTACAACTTCTTCTCCTGTTTTAATAACCGCGCCATAAGTTTTAGCTTGCTCTTCCATCTTGTCCATTAGTTTGGGACCAGAAATAGAAGTAAAACCAGGATAATTTTCAATTTTCTCTGTTAAAAAAGCATTCCCACCAATATTCTTTTTCTCTAAAATTAGTGTATCAAAACGATCTCGCTGTGCATAAATTGAAGTAGTTAAACCAGCGGCACCACCACCAATAATTATAGTGTCAAAAATTTTATGCTCTTTTTCAACATTAATTGATAGCAACTCTGTTAATTTAACATTGTCAGGATTGGTATGTGGTTCTCCGTCAATCAAAACAGTTGGTATAATCCGTTTTCCATTGTTAATCTCCTCTACTTTTTTAGTGGCCCATTTATTAGAATCAACATCAATAAAATCAAAATTAATAGCGTTATCACGCAAGAAATTTTTCGCTCTTCTGCAATCCGGACACCAATCTGCACCAAAGAGTTGAACCCTACCAACTTCATTAATTCCTAAAACAGATGATAAAACAATATTGTCCGGATTGGTGTACGATTTTTCGTTAATAATTAAAGTTGGAATAATTCTTTTCCCATTATTAATCGCCTCTACTTTAGCGGTAGCTTCTTTATCTAAATCGACATCAATAAATGTAAACTTTATCTTGTTTTCTTTTAAAAAGGTTTTTGCTCTTCTGCAATCTGGGCACCAATCGGCTCCGTATAATGTTATTGTGTTCATCATCTACTTTTTTAATTTCATTATTGTTTATGCTTGGTAATATATTTAGTTAAAAATATTACCATCTGTTATCTGTTTCTAAAGTAATAACAGTGCAAAGATGCGTTTTTGATTAAGGGTATAGTTAGGCGAAAACTCCTAATGTGTTGGCAATAATTCCTTTTTACTTGGAAAGTTTATAATCGTTGGGTGAAACCCCTTCTTGATTTCTAAAAAACCGACTAAAAGGTTGGATGTCGTTAAACCCCAATTCATAACCAATATCAGAAATTGATTTATCAGAATATTTCAATAAGCGGTGAGCTTCTAATAATAATCTACTTTGAATAAACTGAAGTGGAGGTTTATTTCCTAATTTTTTAAATAAATTAGAAAGAGTTTTTGGCGCTTTATTTAGCAAGCTAGCATAATCAACAACACTGTGTTTTTCTTTAAAGTGTCTCTCTACCAAAAAATTAAACTCCCTAATAATATCTGTATTTTCACTACTTAAAGATTCATAATTAATTTGATTTTTATAGATTCTTGTACATAGAATAAGAATCCTTTTGAGCATCATTTGCAACATTTCCAATTGCAAACTATCTGATGATTCTAACTCCATACAAAGAACTTTCCACACCATTTCCAGTTTCTCAACGTCATCTTTTTGGAGTGGAATTATGGGCAAATTAGAGGCCCCGTAGTAAAAATCACACCTTCTTAGAAGGTGGCTTTGGTTCGCCCCTAAAAGGGGCCTAAAAATCGAAGTTTTTCTGATAGTCTTCTATTTTCTTTTCTTCTTTCTCTTGATGTTTGACGTATTTCTTTATCATTTCCTCGTCTAAGCCGACAGTACTAACAAAGTATCCTCTTGCCCAAAAATGATTCCCCCAGTAAGGTTTCTTCTTCATTTTCGGATAACTCTTAAATAGTTTTATCGCTATTTTTCCTTTTAATGCTCCCATCAAATAGGAAATTGACACTTTGGGGGGAACTGAAACCAACAAATGAATATGATCGTCTTGAACATTTAGCTCTAGAACCTCACACCCTTTCCATTTACACAACTTATTTATATCTGACTCTACAAGATCTTTTATATCTCCTTTCAATACCCGCAAACGATATTTGGGAACCCAAACTATATGGTAGTCACACTTAAAAATTACATGTGATAGCTTTCTATACTTACCCATACTCTAAATATAGGCAAAGCCATCAGAACATGACCACCTGCATAGCAGGTAGTTTTTTAAGTTGAAATAAAGAATTCCTTTGCAACCAACTTCACTGTCATGGTCCAGAATACAATAAAATGGCTTGTTGAATTTTAATAATTTCAAACTAGTGCTGTTGCGTTCATAATTCATTATTATTAAACAAGTTAGTCTGTTTTTTGA
>CAYPJC010000273.1:0-3702 GCA_964410855.1 uncultured Flavobacteriales bacterium
AGGCTATGGAATACAAACTATGAGCAAGAGGTCTTAGATCAATTTGCGAAGCTATCCTATTGGACTACATGTTTGAAGTGCCATCTAAAGTGGTGATCGAAAAGTTGGTAGTGGATTTAGATTATTCAAAGAATGCCTTTGAGAAATCGGCTATAAAAAAGTTAAAAGTAGCTAGCTAATTAATCTTCTTCTTTCAAAAGTTTGAAAGGTAAAATCGAATTTGTGTTTTTCATCTTTTGGGTGAAAATATTCTTCGGTCATTTCCCAAGTCTTTGTATCAATTTCTGGGAAATAAACATCTCCTTCAATTGTAGTATGCACTCTGGTTAAGTATATTTTATTAGCCTTTGAAATAGTTTGCTTGTAAATTTCACCGCCCCCAATCACCATTAGCTCATCTTCCATATTCTCTTGAGCAAAATTTATTGCTTCTTCTATATTATGAAAGACTTTTGCTCCTTCAAAATCAAACTTCTTATCTCTAGTTAGAATAATATTAGTTCGATTTGGAAGCAATCTGCCAAAGGACTCTAGGTTTTTTCGACCCATTAAAATATGATGCCCTGTGGTAGTTTTCTTAAAAAACTTCATGTCATCGGGTAATTTCCAAGGCAAATCATTGTCCTTGCCTATGACATTGTTTTCTGCTGCGGCAACGATTAGTGAAATATTCATAGTTTAAACGGCAACTGCAGCTTTAATGTGTGGATGTGGATCATAATTTTGCAACTCAAAATCTTCGTATTTAAACTCAAAAATATTTTTGACTTCTGGATTGATTTTCATAGTTGGAAGTGGTCTAAAATCTCTTTCAAGTTGATTTTTAGTTTGTTCCATATGATTAGAATACAAATGAGCATCACCAAGTGTATGAACAAAGTCTCCAACTTTTAGATTACAAACTTGAGCCACCATCATAGTTAAAAGAGCATAGGAGGCAATATTAAAAGGTACACCTAAAAAAGTGTCAGCGCTTCGTTGATACAATTGACAGGAAAGTTTTCCTTCAGCAACATAAAATTGAAAAAACGCATGACAAGGCGGTAAAGCCATATTTTCTACTTCAGCAACATTCCAAGCGCTTACAATTATTCTCCTAGAATCTGGGGTGTTTTTGATTTGATCAATAATTTTTGAAATTTGATCAATACTGCCACCATTTGGACTTGGCCAAGATCTCCACTGTGAACCATATACTGGTCCTAAATTCCCATTTTCGTCTGCCCAATCATCCCAAATACTAACTCCATTATCTTTAAGGTATTTAATATTTGTGTCTCCTGTTAAAAACCACAACAATTCATGAATGATGGATCGTAGGTGTAGTTTTTTGGTAGTTATAGCTGGAAATCCTTTATTTAAATCAAAACGCATTTGGTAGCCAAATACACTTTTGGTGCCAGTTCCAGTTCTGTCGGTTTTTATAGCTCCGTGATCTAAAATATGTTGAAGTAAGTCGTGGTATTGCTGCATGAAATATAAGTCAATATGTGCATCAAATTTAGCTCGCTTCTGATCGTTTCAATTCAAAAATATGGAGAACTTAACAACAAGATATACACAGCGCAATAAGCCTTGTAATTTGAAATTCGGGGCTAATTTAATTAGCGCTTTATTCTACTCTTTTGGGATTCCATTAATTTTTCTTATTTCAAGTCCAAATCTAATAGCTGTAATTCCAGCTAATATTAGTGCTATTGCAATAAAGTAAACCAAGTATAGTTTAGCAAAAATAGGATTTGCAATTACAACAAAGCTTAAAAACCCAATAACAATTCCAGAAATAATGAAAAGCCACCAATAAGGTGCGTTTTGTTTTTTTAATGAAATACCATAACTAATTCTTGATATTGCAGTGAAAATAAACCAAATACCTACAAATAAAACAAATGTTCCTACAAATAGTGCTGGATATAGTACTATTGATGCTCCTAACCCAACTTCTATAAGACCTATAAACAAGTGCCAAATCCATTTTTTATTACCTTTTCTGTTTTTTATTGCATAAACAGTATTGCCTAAGCCATTTGAAAATACTAACCATCCAATTATCATTTTAATAACTATAAACCCTTTAGATGGGTCGTAAAGCTTAAATAATGCAATTAGTATTAATGCAATTCCAAAAAGGACAGGCATCCACCATTGTTTTTTAAAATATGTAAGTTCCATAATCTAATATTTTTTAAATACAGATAAAGTTATTTTAAGAACCTTATCTGTATGAGTTTGATTAATTTATTTTTGAAGGAAATAGCCTTTCTCTAAATTGATGAAGTGCACCACTTAATACTTTAAAACCCTTGTCGCTGGTAGCCTGATCAATCCCATTCATAACAGAATCTTTTAAATCGTGTAAAGATTTATAGAGCTCAGCATAGGCTTTATCTTTTTTACCATAACCCATTTCTTCTGCTAAATGTAATTGATAATCTGCGTGATTAATAAGGTTTGTAGCTGCTTCTATATAATTTTCAGCATCAACCTTAATTTTTGACGCAGCAATAATAAACTGTTCTGCTTTAAGTATTGGAATTGGCAATATTGTTTTTTCAATAATAAGTGTGCCCAAAACTTGCTGTAATATCATTTTTGATGCTTCTGTATTACCATCTTTTAATAAAGCAATTGCTACCTTTATTGCATCTGGATATGTTGCAGCAGGAATTAAAACGTTTTGTATTACAATTTCACTTTTTAATTTATTTAATAATGCAGCCGCATCTTGATAATGTCTATTTTCAATTTCTAATTTAGCAGTATTTGCGATACTTCTTACTGTTTCAATATCTGTTATTAGCATATCTTTATGAAAATTTGCATCCACAAGAATTGTACTTACAGAAGGGTCTTTTAATAATAGTACTTTAAACTTCCCAATAAGCCTGTGACCTTCTTCAATGGCCTCTTTTTTCTTTCCGGATTCTATTAGTTGCAATAAAGTTTGCGTTTCAATTACAGCAGTCATTGCTTCTGATTTAATTGCTAATCTTCTTTTTGTAATAATGGCATTAACAATTGCATTGATTTTTACATCTAAAGAATCTTGATTCATTGCTGGTTCTTCTTTAGGTTGTGTATAAGTAGGAGCTGCAGTTTTCTCTACAACTTCTTCTGTGCCTTTGTCTTTAGTGGTTCCTGTTTTCTTGTCGCCACAAGAGGTAATAGCAAATATCATTAAAGTTGCTACTACAATTGCATTTATTTTTTTCATTTTATATTATTTAATTTTTGACTTGTGATTGAGTCTATTTTTAAAACAGACTTGTTTATCATTGAATCTAGCTTTTTTAATTTTTTATTTTCAAAATTAATTAACGTGTCAAGAGCCATTACTTTATCAAACTCCTTATTAACAAGAGAGTCTAATTGATTAGCTTTTTGTTCTAATAGACTTAGCTTACCTTCAATCTTTTGGCTTATATCGCCACAAGAAGTAAAGGACACTATTACCAAAACGATAAATAAACTATTTGTAATACTATTTTTCATTGTTTATATAGATTTTAATGTCAAGACCAAAAATTTGGTCTTGACATTTTTTATTTTATTACTTGTTTAATTTTTCAGGAAATAATCTTTCTCTAAATTTTCGTAACTGTCTGTTAGTTTTTTCAAGACCTGCTTTGCTGTCTATTCCTTTAGTTACAGAATCTTTTGTTTCGTGCATTAATTTATAAAGCATTTCGTAATCTTTATCTT
>CAYPJC010000274.1:0-3682 GCA_964410855.1 uncultured Flavobacteriales bacterium
AAACGTGCGTTTTTTACTTTATTTCCTAATGTTTTAAAATTCATAAATCAACAAATTCTTGGTAATTGCTCACCAGGAAGCATACTAACTACACGTTTTCCGCCAATGGCACTTTCCATAATCACTTGTTTTGGATGTTCTGCAACGACTTCGCCAATAATTTTTGCATTGGTTCCGTTTTCATCTTGCTGTAATGTTTTTAAGAATTCGTCTGCTATTTCTGCATCTACAAAACTTAAAAACAAACCTTCGTTTGCAACGTATAACGGGTCTAAACCTAACAATTCGCAAGCAGCATAAACTTGTTCTTCAATAGGTAAATCGTTTTGTTTTAATTCAATTCCTATTTTTGAAGACAGTGCCAATTCTTTTAAAACCGTAGCAATTCCACCACGTGTTGGGTCTGTTACTAAATGAATTTTATCTCCAAACTCTTCAATTAAATTAATAATGGTATGGTTTAAATTTGTGGTATCACTTATTATTTCTGAATCAAAATCTAACCCTTCTCTAACCGACATAATTGCCATTCCGTGGGAAGCAATATTACCAGAAATGATAATTTTATCGCCAGTTTTTATGTTTTTTGCACTAATGTTTGCTTTTGGATGAATGTTTCCAATACCAGAAGTGTTGATAAATATTTTATCGCCTTTTCCTTTTTCTACTACTTTAGTATCTCCAGTAACGACAGTAACTCCTGCTTTTTCACAAGCAAATTTTATGGCAACTAAAATCTCCCAAAACTCGGTCATTTTTAAGCCTTCTTCAATAATAAAACTTAGGGATAAATATTTAGGTATTGCACCGCACATCGCCAAATCGTTTACGGTTCCGTTTACTGCAAGTTCTCCAATATTTCCGCCTGGAAAAAAGATAGGGGAAATCAAAAAACTATCGGTTGAAAATGCTAATTTTCCATTCATTTCTATAAATGCTCCATCGTGTCTTTCATCCAAAATATCGTTACTCAATAAGTCAAAAACACCTGTATCAAGTAGTTTGTTTGTCAATACACCACCAGATCCGTGACCTAAAGTGATAACATCAAAATCTAGTTTTGGCATCGGGCACTGTAATTGCATTTTTATTGGTTTTTTACTGCTCATTTTTGTCTTTGTATTGTATGTTTTCCCATTTACGTTTTCGGTAAATAGACCTTCTGCTTTTGTATAAATCTGCTATATCTTCACTATTTTCATTCTGAATTTTATGCACAAAATTATAACGTTTTTCATCATAATTCATATCGTTATCATAAAAATTGGCTTTCATTTTGGCTAATTCTTCTACACGATAATCTGCCAAAGATTTGTTCATTTCATCTTTTCTACGTTGAAATTTTTTAGCAGCAATGAGCTTGTCAAAATACGCTAAGTTAATAATATTATTAGCTTGTTCTCTAACAAACTTCACAAACTCTTGATTGGTTTCTCCAAAAAAATCATCAATCAAACCAATATCCTTTGCTACTGCATTTCCCCAAGGCAAACACTCTTCGGTAAACTTTGTTGCTTTGTCAATTCCAATGCGTTTGGGTAGGAGGTAGGTCCAATATTCTGAACCATACAAACCCATATTTTTAGTGTGTGGATTTAATACTATACCATTTCTTGAAATTACTTTATCTCCAGAAAGTGCTAATGAAACACCTCCTGCGCCTGCATTTCCTTGCAAAGCACAAATAATGTAATGATCTGTAGAATTGATGATTTCTAGAATTAAGTCGTCAATTGCATTGATATTTTCCCAAGATTCATCTGCTGGACTTTTAGCATTTTCTATAACGTTTAAATGAATTCCGTTAGACCATACATCTTTTCCTCCCATTAAAACAAGGAATTTACAGTATTTTTTCGCTTCAATTATAGCGTGTTTCAGGCGTAAACATTGAGTTGCACTCATTGCTCCATTGTAAAAGTTGAAATGTAAATAGCCTATTTCATTTTCTTTTTCAAAAGAAATTTCTTGCCAAGTTTGATGATTAATATTTTCAAAAGGAGAAATTTCAGAAATAGGAATGTCGTTTACTAAACTTACTAAAGCAATAGTTGCAGGTAATTTTATTTGTCCATTTTCAACGTTTTTTAAATGAGTAATCCAAATTGCACTTTCTTTGGTTGCAATACATATTCCGTTGTTTCTTTTTGCAATAATTTCTCCTGAGTTTCCTTTTAGTTTTTCTTCTAAATATGCTCCATAACAATAATAACCATCATTAAAAAGTGTGATTTTTACTCCCGGAGAACTATCTGCTGCATTAATTTTTCTGATAATAGATTCTGTTTCATCTTCCCAAGTAAACTGAAAATCGTTTTGAGTAGTTTTATTATTCCACTTCCCTTTAGCAGTAGAATTAGAATAATCTAATTTTTCAGGTGTAAACTTTGAGTTCGTAAAATTTTCAATGGCTTGTAGAATACCTTTTGCCGCTGCTTGAGTTACTTCATATCTATAGATTTCACCTTTAGAAGCATTTCGCATTTCAAAATTATTAGTTGCCCAAATAGCCCCAGCGTCCATTTTTTCAACGGCTTGAAGTATGGTAACTCCCCAAGTTTTTTGATTCTGTAAAATAGCCCAATCTAAAGACGAAGCACCACGATCGCCTTTAATTCCTGGATGAACTATGAGGCAAGTATAATTATCATAAATTTCTGTGGGAATCTTTGATGTTAAAAACGGGCAAATAATAAGGTCTGGTTTGTAATTATCAACTGCTTCCATCATTGCTTCAGAAGTTGTAGCAATATGCACTTTTACTTCGTGATTGAGGCGGTCTAACTCAATCCATAAGCGTTGCGCCATTCCGTTAAAGGCAGTTGTTATAAATTGGATTTTCAATTTTCTTTGCTATTTTTATTCTTTTTCATACAACTTGTGTAATTTTACCTTGAAAATACGGAATTGATTTCCGTATTTTCAAGATAAAATTAACTTTCCACCAAACCAGAATAATGGAAATAGGCAGCGCAAGCACCTTCGCTACTTACCATTGGTGCACCTAATGGATTTGTAGGCTTACATTTTTTACCAAACTCAGGACATTCAAAAGGTTTTTTAATTCCTTTCATTATTTCGCCAGCAATACAATCTTGATTTTCTTCGGCCTCTATAATATCTATTTTGAATTTTTTTGTTGCATCAAAATCTGCATATTTTTCTTTTACTTGATAGCCGCTCATTGGTATAACTTCCATTCCACGCCAAAGTCTGTCAGTAATTTCAAAGACTTCAAAAATTACTTTTTGTGCTTCAAGATTTCCTTCTTCACGAACAATACGAGCATATTGATTCTCAACTTCTGCTTTTTTCTGTTCTAATTGTCGAACCACCATTAAAATTCCTTGTAATACATCCAAAGGTTCAAAACCTGTTACTACAATGGGTACTTTATATTTTTCAACTAAAGGATAATATTCAAAATTACCCATAATGGTGCACACGTGACCTGCTGCTAAAAATCCATCGATATGACTATCGGGATCTTCCATAACACATTCAATTGCAGGAGGAACTAGAACGTGGGATGCTAAAATAGAATAGTTTTTCAAACCTTTTCTATGAGCGTGTAACACTGAAAGTGCATTAGCAGGAGCAGTAGTTTCAAAACCTACGGCAAAAAACACCACTTCTTTATCTGGATTATTTTCTGCAATAGTTACTGCTTCTAAAGGAGAAT
>CAYPJC010000275.1:0-1726 GCA_964410855.1 uncultured Flavobacteriales bacterium
ATGATAATTCTGGAGGAGCTGCTGCAATTAATTCAAATGTTGAAGATTTGAGCAAATGGATTTCTTTTTGGCTCAATCAAGGAATAGTTGATGGTGATACTTTGCTTCAATCTTCATCCTATTATAACATCTTAAATCTGCAAACACCTATAAACCCTTCCAGTTTTGATAGAAGAAATTCTATCAATTTTAAAGGGTACGGCTTGGGTTGGTTTCTCATGGATTACCAAGGAGCTAAAGTAGCCCATCATGGAGGTGGTTTGCCAGGTTATATTTCTAAAATATTTATTTGTCCTGAATTGAATATGGGCGGTATTATTCTTACAAATGGAGAAACAAGTCTTCCTTCAGCATTGATGTATCATATTTTAGATGAGTTTAATAATCATTCCATTCAAAACGACTGGGCAAGTCTGTTTTTAAATTTCAGCAATCGCTATGAAGCTAGTCTAGAAAAGAAAAATGACGAACGTATATCATTACGAAATTCGGAAATAGAAAGTCAGTTTGCCAATGAAGATATGATTGGGAAATACACGGATAAGATTTATGGGAATGCTAAGGTTTATGAGAAAGGAGGGAAGCTCTTTTTAAGTATGATCCCTACAAAAGAGTTGTTCACTTCTGAGATGAGTCATTGGCACTTTAATACCTATCAAGTTCAGTTTAAAGACCAATTTTTACCAAAAGGCTTCATTACATTTAATGCCGATTCAAACGGCAAAATAATAGGGTTTAAGATTGACTTACCCAATCCTGATTTCCACTTTCACAAGCTAGACTTTGTAAAAGAATAAGCTTAAGCCTTCTTAGGAAGAAAATACTGAATGATAAGGATAAGTAATAGTATCCAAGGGGTTCCATGAAGTAGCAAGTCAAAATAATCAATCATTCCCATTCCGTCTCCACCATTAGATAACCACTTTAATTTCTGCCATACATGAGGTTCAGGCCTAAAAGGAGCTAAACCAAGACTTAAGCATAGAACTATAACGAGTAGTATTTTATTCTTCATTTTGAATACGCTTTCTTTTTATTAAAAGTAATTTTCATTGAGCATACGTCAAAAAAAAGACCCATCATAATGATAGGTCTTTTTTAAATAAGTTCAATTGTTATTTATTTATTTAATTGTCTTTACAACTGCTTCAAAAGCTGCAGAATCATTCATAGCTAAATCAGCTAATACTTTTCTGTTTAATTGAATGTCTTTCTTAGCTAATTTTCCCATAAATTCTGAATAAGACATATCGTGCAAACGACATGCAGCATTTATTCGTTGAATCCAAAGACCTCTAAAATTTCTCTTCTTAAGTTTTCTTCCTGTGTAAGCATATACACCAGCTTTTTCTATTGCGTTTTTAGCAACTGTGTGTACATTTTTTCTTCTTCCAAAGAATCCTTTTGCTTGTTTAATGATTTTTTTTCTACGCGCTTTTGCCGCTACGGCATTTACTGATCTTGGCATTTCTTTTCGTTTTTTGAATAATCGCGGTAATTAAACACTTTTATTGAGCGAGTATTCGGGTTTATGTTATTATTTAAATTACGATAACCTGGTAAATTCTACTTCAAGCACAATTGCAACTTAATGTTAGACTCATCCGCAGGATGAACTAAAGTTGCGTGTGTTAAGTTTCTTTTACGCTTGGTCGCTTTCTTTGTCAAAATATGACTTTTGAAAGCATGTTTTCTCTTGATTTTTCCCGATCCTGTTAATTTAAAA
>CAYPJC010000275.1:1736-3672 GCA_964410855.1 uncultured Flavobacteriales bacterium
TTCTTAGCGCTAGAACCAGTTTTCATTTTTGGCATTACTCTATAGATTGAATTAAACTTATTTACTTTTCTTTTTTGCTGCTATCATCATGATCATTCTCTTTCCTTCCATCTTAGGCATGGATTCCACAGTAGCTACATCTTCCAATGCTTGTGCTAGTTTCAGAAGCAAAATTTGTCCTTGATCTTTAAAAAGAATAGACCTTCCTTTAAAAAATACATAGGCTTTTATTTTAGCTCCTTCTTCAATGAACTTTTCTGCATGTTTCAACTTAAAGTTAAAATCATGATCATCTGTATTGGGACCGTATCGGATCTCCTTTACAACGACCTTAACAGCTTTTGATTTCATCTCCTTTTGACGCTTCTTTTGTTCGTACAAGAATTTCTTGTAGTCAATTATTTTGCATACTGGCGGTTCAGCATTTGGAGAGATTTCCACTAAATCTAAATCTTGGTCTTCTGCCATTTTTAGTGCCTCAATTAATGAGTACACACCTTGCTCAATTCCTTCACCAACCACACGAACTTCCCGTGCATTGATTTTGTCATTAATTTTATGTGGATCTTCTTTACGTACGAATCTACGTGGTCGCTGTTGTCTTGCTATTGTTTGGTCCTCCCTTTAAACTATTAATAATTCTTTTATCTCTTTTCCAATTAAATCTACAAATTCAGGAACTTTCATTACTCCAATATCTCCTTTTCCGTGCCTACGAACTGAAAGAGTTCCATCTTTTACCTCATTTTCGCCAATGATCAACATGTAGGAAACCTTAGCTACCTCTGCATCACGGATCTTTTTGCCTACTTTTTCATTGCGATCGTCAACGAATCCGCGAATATCGTAATTATTTAGCACTTTTAGTACCTCTTCGCATTTTTGATTGTATTTTTCACTTAAAGGTAAAATGGCAATTTGATCTGGGGTTAGCCATAGCGGAAAATCACCTGCACAATGCTCAATTAATAAGGCTATAAATCGTTCTAAAGAACCAAAGGGAGCTCTATGAATCATAACAGGCCTATGTTTTTTGTCATCGCTTCCAACATATTCTAGTTCAAAACGTTCAGGTAGATTATAATCCACTTGTATAGTGCCCAATTGCCATTTTCTTCCAATGGCATCTTTTACCATGAAATCTAACTTTGGTCCATAAAATGCAGCTTCACCGTATTTAACAACTGTATCTAAGCCTTTACCTTTAACTGCATTAATTATTGCATTTTCTGCTTTTTCCCAATTTTCGTCACTTCCAATATACTTGCTTTTATCTTCTTTATCTCTAAGTGATATCTGTGCTGTAAAGTTTTCAAATTTTAGTGCTTTAAATACATACAAGACTAAATCAATTACTTTTTTAAATTCCTCTTCTACTTGCTCTGGCCGGCAAAATAAATGTGCGTCATCTTGTGTAAAGCCTCTAACTCGAGTTAAACCATGTAATTCTCCACTTTGCTCATAACGATAAACGGTTCCAAATTCGGCATATCTTATTGGTAGGTCACGATAAGATCGAGGTTTAGATTTATATATTTCACAATGGTGAGGACAATTCATAGGTTTTAATAAAAACTCTTCATTTTCATTTGGAGTTTTTATTGGCTGAAAAGAATCTGCACCATACTTTTCATAATGACCAGAAGTAACATAAAGTTCTTTACTTCCTATGTGAGGAGTTATAACTGGTAAGTAACCCGCTTTTAATTGGGCAGTTTTCATGAAATTCTCCAAACGTTCTCGTAATTGAGCTCCTTTTGGTAACCACAATGGTAAACCTTGTCCCACTTTCTGACTAAACGTAAAAAGTTCTAGTTCCTTTCCAAGTTTCCGATGGTCTCGTTTTTTAGCTTCTTCCAAAAGCACTAAATACTCTGTTAATTCTTTTTGTTTTGGAAAACTTATTCCATATATTCTTGTGAGTTGCTTGTTTTTT
>CAYPJC010000276.1:0-3670 GCA_964410855.1 uncultured Flavobacteriales bacterium
CCACATGATCAATATATTGCTGCTCTAAATTGATGTAACTGATCTTTTTTGAATCAATTAAATCATCCATGCGAATGCTTTCCAAATCAATTTTATTTGAATCAGGAATTAAATCTTCCACTTCCTGAACTTCATTAGGCAAAAGTGGACCACCAAAATGACCCTTTAATTTAAACCCATTATAAGATGGTGGATTATGAGAAGCAGTTATCACAACACCTAAAGAAGCTTTTATGTTCAAAGTGCCCAAAGAAATCATTGGCGTAGAAACAAAACCTTTCGCCAAATAAACGTGAACGCCATTTGTAGCCAATACTTTAGCCGCTGTTTCTGCAAACAATTCTCCTGCAAATCTGCAATCATGACCAATTACAACTGAAGGCTTATCAAAATTCTTTTTTAGCCAAACTGCTGTTCCCATAGAAACTCGGGCAACATTATCGACTGTATAATCTTTTGCTATTATGGCTCTCCAGCCATCTGTTCCAAACTTAATTTTTGACATCTATCTTTTTTTAGGACGGCAAAAATATAGAATCTATCGCATTATTCTTCTACGATTTAACTCTCTTCGGTATTGATTGGCATAAACATTATGCTGGCTTAATGATTTAGCAAAGTTGTGGTAACCAGAAAAGTCAGCTTTGGCGCACATATATATATACCTGTGCTTCTCATAATTTAAGACAGCATTAATCGAAGAAAACTCAGGAAGATTAATGGGTCCAGGAGGTAAACCTGAATGTATATAAGTATTATAAGGAGAATCTAACAGTTTATGCTCATTGAGTACTCGATTTATCGTAAAATCGCCCAAAGCATAAATGAGTGTAGGATCGGATTGCAACCTCATGCCTCTTTTTAGTCTATTTACATATAGTCCTGCCACTTTTGCTCGTTCGTCAGGGTGACCCATTTGTTCGGCCTGAACGATTGATGCCAAAATGGATATTTCTGATTGACTTAAATTCAATTGTTTTGCCTTTGCAATTCTATCTGCATTCCAGAATTTTTTATACTCAGAAGCCATTCGCTTTATAAACTCTTCAGCAGATGTATTCCAATAAAATTCATAAGTATTCGGAATAAACATGGTCAAAAAAGCACTTACATCAAAGCCATATTTCCCTGCTATATCCTTATTATTAAATGCATTTAATAGTTCAAGTGAATCCGTTTCAATTTGAGTCCCAATGTTTCCTGCTAAATCTTGAAAAGTTCGAATGGTATTAAATGTAACTCTCACAGGCGCCTGATTACCAGAGCGAAATAAGTTCACCAAAGAATTGTTACTCATTCCATCTTCCAACAGGTATCTACCCGCTTTTGGAGTTAAGAACCCTTTTTGATTAGCTACCCAAATGAATGAGGAACTGTCATGTAAAATATTTGATTGATATAATTCATTTACTAAGTCACTCCTGCTCCACCCTGTTTCAATATAAATATATTGCTCTTCGCTTTTCAAAGAAGTTGCTGCACTGAATATCTTACCATAATATTGATATACAAGGCTTACAGCTATCAAAACAAGTATTAAAAATAAGATAGCTCCAATGGAGTTCCGTTTTTTATTTTTTCTTTTCATTTAGTTAATTGAAGGCTGCAAAAATAGAAGAATTGATATTTTAAATCGACTTTTTTATTCGGTAAATCACATTGCTTGTATTATCAGGATCATTTTCTCCGTTGGCTAATTAAAACCCATTCGATAACAACAATTTGATTGAACTTTTATTCCTAAAATGGGTAAATGCTTCCATTTCAGTTAAGTTTAGTAGATCATAACCAAATTCCAATACTGCCTTTAATGCTTCGGTCATTAGTCCTTGACTCTGAAATTTTGGAAATAAGTCATATCCAAATTCTGCTTGTTTTCTATTTTTTGAAAAATGCCACAAACAAATAGAGCCAATCATCTTGGAGTTTTCTTTCAAACAGATTGCCCAATAAATATTTTCGCCCTTTTCATAACCTTGGTTCACTTTGGTGATAAACCCTTTGGCATCTTTTATATTTTGTGGGGCATCTCTTTTAATGTATTTATTAATTTCTCGATCTGATCGAATAAATAGAATTTCTTTGGCATCGCAATCTAGCGTTCTTCTTAGAATTAATCTGTCAGTCTTAATTATTGGAAATTGCTTGAAAGTAAAATTCATTTATGGCGTTGCTTATTACATGACAAAAGTAGGAGAAGATAATTTCAATTAGTTTTGCTAAAAATTTCTCAATGCAAATTGACATCATCACTGTTTTACCTGAATTGTTATCTGGTCCTTTTTCCGCCTCAATTCTTAAAAGAGCGCAAGAAAAAGGCTTGGCAACAGTGAATCTACATAACTTGAGAGATTATTCTACCCAAAAACAACGATCAGTTGATGATTACGCTTTTGGTGGAGGAGCTGGAATGGTCATGAACATTGAACCCATCGACAATTGCATTTCTGCTTTAAAAAAAGAAAGAGACTATGATGAAATCATATACTTAACTCCCGATGGTGAACAATTAAACCAATCCATTAGCAATCAATTATCTTTAAAAAAGAATTTAATTTTTTTAGCTGGGCATTATAAAGGAATAGATGATCGAGTTAGACAACACTTAATAACTAGAGAGATTTCTATTGGCGATTATGTTCTTTCAGGTGGAGAATTAGCCGCAGCAGTCTTGGCAGATAGCATTATTCGATTATTACCAGGTGTATTAAATGATGAAACCTCAGCACTCTCAGACTCATTTCAAGACAATTTATTAGCCCCTCCAGTTTATACACGACCAGCTGAATACAAAGGCTGGGAAGTACCTAAATTATTACGTTCTGGCGACTTAAAAAGCATTGACAAATGGCGCCATGAGCAAAGCTTAGAACGAACTAAAATCAGAAGGCCAGATTTATATAAAAAATATTCAGAATAAGCAACTGCTGATTTAACAGAAAATACTACTTTTGCCTTCCAATTTTGCAGAGTATATATTATAAAAGAGATGGACGCAATTAAATTCGTAGAACAAGAACTAAGTGAGCAACACGACCTACCGGTATTCGGAGCTGGAGATACTGTTGCCGTATCCTATAAAATCCGTGAAGGAGAAAAGGAAAGATTACAGGTGTTTCAAGGAACAGTAATCCAACGTAGAGGAACGGGAGTTAACGAAACTTTTACAGTTCGTAAGGTTTCTGGAGGAATGGGTGTTGAAAGAATCTTCCCTATTACTTCTCCTTTTTTAGACAGTATTAAAGTAACTAAATCTGGTTCTGTTCGAAGAGCACGTATTTTTTACTTGAGAGAACGTACTGGTAAATCTGCTCGTATTAAAGAAAAGATTTTCGTTAACACGAAAAAGAAAAAATAAGCGATTATTCGCTGTAATAAAAAGCCTTTCCATTTTTGGAGAGGCTTTTTTTGTGGAATAAACTGAAGCAGCATTTTAGATTTAAAAGATAAAATGTTATTTTTAAAAAGTTGGTTAGTATTAAATGAATCAATTAGCTATTTGCAAACGTTTATAATCGTTTAATTACGGATATGTATTTAATAATCAGAAGCATAAATACAAGGCCATAAAATAGTTATAATATGGATAAGACATACTGTGTGTTTTATCCAATTGTTGTGTTTCATACATCCAGCCGCACATTTCACACATTTATTTTTTACCAACGCT